>DASVHB010000322.1:0-4508 GCA_036379195.1 Pirellulales bacterium | reverse complement strand
GCGCCGCAAACCCAGCCGCGAATCGACGAACAATTCGCCTTGCACTTCATCGGCCTCGGCACTGTGGCATTGCTGGCAATGCTCGATGAGCAGGGGGCGAATGCGCTTTTCAAAAAAGGCGACGGCTTCGGGGTTCGCCTCGGCCGCCCCGGCCACGTCGTATTCGCCCCGCCAGATTTCGACGCCCGAAAAGTTGGCGGCGCCGCCCTGGCTGGTGAGCGTCAGCGAGCCGTCGGTACTCTCGGCGATCCACGGGCCAAGCTTGTCCCAATGCCCCGTGCCGCCGCTGTTGTAGTTGGCCGCGACCGTCCGCCCATTCAAAGCGATGCTAAACGTTTCGGGGTCGTTGTCTTCCCAAACATAGAGAAACACCGAGTACGTCGCGGGCGGCAGGTCGACCAGCCGCACTTGGTTGCGGCCACCGCCCCAGCGGCTGGAGCGAATCATGACGGCCCGCTGCTCATCGGTCGGCGGCACGAGCGCCACCTGCTGGTTGTCGAACGCCATGTCGTCGCACTGGTAGTGCGGCGAATCTTTGCCTTCCCATGAATGCCGGTCGACGGTCACCGGCGGGCCATTCAGATTGATGCCGCGGAAAAACTCAGCGGCGCCGTCTTCGCCTGACGCGCCGCGGGCGAAGACGGCAATGAAAAAGATCGTGAAGATGCGGAGATACGGTGGCATTTTTTGAACGACAATCCTGAAGACCTGCTTAGTGACGCGGTCACTACTATTTTTATTCTGCACTCCGAGGCGCATTTGCCCATGCCATCTAACGCAAATCTTTTGCCATTTTGCGACATGAGGAGCGTGCAATCGTTGACCCCGGCTTGGCGCTGAGCAGCAATCGTCGGATCAGTGGGGCCTACAAAAATGACGAATTGCGTTTATCGCATCTTTTTCCACTTGGCGGACTTATTTATGATGGCAAGGTATGAGCCTCGCCCTCGAAACCATTGTAAACCAACTCAGCGCCAGCGGTATCGTGGCACCGGGCAAGCTGGAATGTTTCCTGCCCCCCCATGCAAACCCCGGCGACGCCCAAGCACTGCTTGATTCGTTGGTCAAGCAAAAACACCTCACGCCCTATCAGGCCGATCGCGTCCAAGCTGGCGAAGCCCGAAGGTTGATTCTCGGCGGCTATACGTTGCTCGACACGCTCGGCGCCGGCGGCATGGGACAGGTGTTCAAGGCCGAGCACCGCCGGATGAAGCGATTGGTGGCCGTCAAGATGCTTCCGGCGGGTCTGATGAAAGACCCCGCCGCGGTTGCCCGGTTCGAACGCGAGGTCGAAGCGGCCGCCCGGCTCGAACATCCGAATATCGTTGCCGCCTACGATGCGGACGAGGCGGAGGGCATTCACTTTCTGGTAATGCAGTTCGTCGAGGGCAGCGATCTTTCGGCGCTCGTCAAGCAGCAGGGTCCGCTGCCGGTCGCGAAGGCCGTCAACTACATCCTGCAAGCGGCGCGTGGGCTTCAGTTTGCACACCGCAAAGGCATCGTCCATCGCGACATCAAGCCCGCTAATTTGCTGCTCGGCAAAGACGGCGTCGTGCGAATTCTTGACATGGGGCTGGCACGCATTCAAGCCGACAACGATAGCAATACGCAGGCCGAGCTGACGGGCAGCGGCGCCGTCATGGGCACCGTCGATTACATGGCCCCGGATCAGGCCCTGGACGTGCGGCGCGCCGACGCACGGGCCGATATCTACAGCCTTGGCTGCACGCTGTATTACCTGATCGCAGGAAAACCCCTGTACGCTGGGCAGTCGTTGATGGCAAAACTCCTCGCCCATCGCGAGCATCCGGTCCCCTCGTTGGCGGAGCAGTCAGGTATTCCCAAACCGCTTGACGCGGTCTTCCAGAAGATGGTGGCCAAGCAGGTCGCCGACCGCTATCAGTCGATGACGGAAGTCATCGAAGCCCTGGAGGGGCTGGAGCTGGTCGTCGCAGAGACGGGCGAACATGCGAAGCATGCTCCGGCGGCGACGCTCGCTGGGGGAAACCGGAATCGACTGACGGCAGAGACCGTGAAGCCGCCGTTGAGAAGTTTGGGACAGGCGGTGGCCTCGGAACGAAGCAAGCACCTGGTTGTCAAGCTCGTGGGCGGCGCGTTTGCCACCATCATCGCCCCGATCCTGGTCGCTTATCTGATCAAGTACCTCGAACGCGGTGATTCGCCATCGCCCCAATCGGCTAACCATCCGTCGCTCGTCGGCGACTCGCAGCAACCGCGCGAAAAAGAACCTGGTTGGCAAGGCCCGCCGCGCGAGGCCTCCGCGCCGGCGATTGCCCCGTTCGATGCTGGCCAAGCCACGCGGCATAAGGACTTCTCGCCGTTGCGCGGCGACGAACCATGGAATACGCCGGCCTTTCAGAAATGGGTCGAAGACGTGCAATCTTTGCCGGCCGAGCGGCAGCTCGAAGCGGTCGCGCGCAAATTAATGGAGCTCAACCCTGGGTTCGACGGCAAACTTACCGGCTGTTGCGGCATTTGGACGAACCGCCCGCAAACGTCCGCTTCGCCCAAGATCCGAAATGGAGCAGTCACCGAATTGGGGTTTAACACCGATCGAGTATCCGACATCTCGCCCGTGCGCGCCCTGCGGCGGCTGACACGGCTGAGTTGTACGGGTCGGGATTTCGGCAAAGGATTGCTCGTCGATTTGTCGCCGTTGCGAGGCCTGCCGCTGAGGGAGTTGAACTGCCGTCTCAATCCACTTTCGGATCTATCGAAGCTGACTGATGTGCCGCTTGACGCTCTGAATTGCAGCGGCACACGCGTGAAAGATCTATCGCCCCTGGGCAGGCTTCCACTCAAGTCGCTCGTTTGCGTTGCCATGCCGATCACCAGCCTGGCGGGCCTCAAGGGGCTGCGATTGACTCACCTTGCCTGTTATCACACAAAAGTGTCAGACCTGACCCCGCTGGAAGGAATGCCGCTGACCATGCTACTTTGCTTCCACACGAGCGTTTCCAGCCTCGCGCCGATAAGCGGTATGCCACTGACGTCGCTGGATTGCCAAGAAACCGCTATCTCGGATTTATCGCCGCTGGCTGGCATGCCCCTCGCGAACGCCCAGTTGCATGCGACGCGGGTATCGGACCTGAGACCCTTGGAAACCTGCAAGAATCTTCGCCGTGTGACGCTTGACTGCACGAAGGTCACCGCGGCGTCCCTCGAACGCCTGAAGAAGGCGCTGCCCGACTGCGAAGTCATCTGCAAGAATCCGTTGCCCGGGGCCGCGGCAGGCGATTCCGACGACCGATAATTGTCCAACGGGCGAAACGCCGCTGAGCAGAACCATTAGCGGCTTATCGGTATGCTGCTTAGCGCGAGGCGGCACGGAAGACCGACAGTGTGCCCCGCCGCACGGAAAAAGAATCTTCGCCGGAAAAAACCAGGTGAAACGACAGGCCATCGGGCGAGATCCACTTGGTCGGAATACTGGCGGTTTCGCCGGGCGCGACGTCCCACCGCTCGGCAAAGTAGGCCGTGGTCCACGGGCCCCACGGCTCGGGCGCGTCGTAGATGGCCAGGCCGCCGGCGAACCGCGGGTCTTCACCGGGCAAGATCTGACACCACAAGTATCGCCGCAGCGGCGCATCGTAGCTGGCGGTCGAGCGATAGCAGCCCGCCGAATGCGAGAATACGGCTGCCCGGCGATCGATGTCCGAGGTCCATGACGGCTCGTTCGCCGTGGTCATGCCCGAGAAGAATTCATATGCCTCGCGCTGCAAGAGACGCCGGCGATCGACGCGTGCCAACACCATGCGATCGGCGGCTTGGTAGGCACTACCGCTGTCGTGTGAGTAAATGTAGACGAAGTCGTCGCGGGCGCCGCCGTAGTCGCGGCCAAAATTCAAAAATGTCGGGCAGCCGAAACTGGTAGTAAACCTCCAATCGCTCCAGGTCCAGGTGGCCCCGCGATCGCGCGACCAAGCCAGTTGCGCGTTGCCGGCGTTGCGGGCCAGCAGATAGAGCACGCCATCGACCATCAGCAGGCCGCTGGCTTTCTTACCGTCGACGCCGTCGCCGCGCTGCTCGACCGTCGGCGATCGCAAATTCACTGCTACAAAATCGCCTGGCCCGCCGCTCACTTTTGCCAGGCCGAGGCTGAGCTTGCCATCGGCAAACGGTTCAAAACCGCGACCGTCGCCATAGGCCGTATAGAGGGCATCGTCGTCGCCCCAAGTGAGCGGCCAATTGTCGCTGCCGCGAGCGCGGCGCACGATCGTAGCCGCCGGCGCCCAATCGATCCGCCGAATCACCGGGCTCGGTGGCGCGGGGCCAACCTGCGATTGGGCTGAGTCGGGCGCCCGCTGCCGGTTGTTTGCAGCGGCGTCGGGCATGCGCGCCGCGGCGGCAATCGGTTCAAGAAAGGGCTTTAAGACATCGTAATGATCGCCCTCCTGGCGCTTCCACGAATCGCCGGCCCGGGCAGCCACGATCTCGAGACTGGGAATCACGACGATCAAACTATCGAACAAGCCCCACGACCAGAA
>DASVHB010000321.1:0-21971 GCA_036379195.1 Pirellulales bacterium | reverse complement strand
TGGGACAGACGACGGCAAACGGTCCGTGAGATGACCTTCCTAGGTCGTCCATGCGGCTGTTTTTGAATAGATGGCCGACCTAGGAAGGTCGCCCTACGGTAGCCGTGAGCGTCGTAATCCCCAACATGCAAAACGCAAAAGTCAAAATGCAAAAGTGATCACCCCCCAAACACCGTCTCCACGTTCCCGCGCAGTACTTGCCGGCCCAAATCGAACGCCCGGTCCTCGCTCCAGCCGCGGTCGATGACAAACCGCTCGGCCAGAATCTTGGCCAAAATGCGCTTGTACATCGCAAACTTGGGCAAGGCGAACTCCAGCTTGTACATGTCGCTGTAATAGCCGATTTGCTTGTTCCGCGGCACGGCCTCTAGTCGAGCGGCGGCGTCATGTTCGATGAAGGTGGGCGTGTTCGAGTACCACCAATGCCCGTGCGTGATCACATTGGGAAAGATCCAGCTATAGCTAGCCAGCTCTTGATTCGTGACGCTGGCCAACACCGAAATGGGAAAAACAACTTTGGGGAAGGCGTTGAACAGCTCTCGATATTGAATCAGCGAGACGCGGCTGTCGTACAGGTCTTGGCCTTGATGGACGCCGGCGGCGTAGACCGCCCGATTGACGCCGATCATCAAATCGAACGGCAGACGCGACTCGGCGCAGAACTCGGCCAGCGTCCAGAACACGAAATTCGCCAGCTCCTGCCGCCGTTCGGGCGGTGCCGACTCGCCCTCGGCCAGCACCGCCGCCAGGGCCGCTTGCGCCGCCGCTGGCTCGACGCGCCGCGGCGCAAAGTCGGGCGGCAGCGAGATGGCGCACGCCCGAGCGCCTCGCCGCGTGAAACGATCAAACAACCGGCCAATCGCCTGACGCAATGTCGACACGTTGTGCACGGCCACGCCCGAGGCCTTTTGCAACCGCTCGCGCACTTGCGTCCGGACAAAGTGAAACACCAGGTCGTCGGTCCGCAGGCAAGGTACGTAAAGCCGCGTATCAAAGCCTTCCAGCGGGTCGTCAAAATCGTTGGTCAAAAAGACGGCTTGCAGCTTGCCTTCGCGCAGCACCTGGCCCGACCAGTCGGGCTGGCTCATCTTGGCCAGCGCCGCGTCGTACAGCGACTCCCAATTGTCGACGGTCAGCCGCTCGTCGCCAAAACCGAACAGCCGCTGAGCCATCTCCATCAGCCAACTGTATTGAATGGTGTTGTCGAGCGGACCGAGAGCCTCGACCAGCCGCCGCACTTTTTCTTTTGGTTCTAACCCCGGCTCTTCGATGCGCTGCTTTGGCAGTCCGGCGGAGTGGGCCAGCTCGGTGTAATAGTGATAGCCCAATACGTCGGCCAGCGTGGCGGCGGCGGGCGCGTGCGGGTTGATGTGGGTGTGCGGGTCGATCAGCACCAGCGCGTCGAGCTGGTCGAAGAGGCGTTGTCGCAAAGCTTGAGACATGGGTGGTGGGTCCGAGTCATTCTTCGGTTGGTCAGGTCAGGTCACGATATTCGCGCCATTGGAAAATGGCCAGCCCCAGGACGAGCGAACCCAGCCCAATGGCGGCCAGCCCCCAGCCGGCCCCTTCGACCGAGAGCGGCTCGAACCACGGCGGCCTGCCAAGCCCTTCGGCGGCGCCCAGCGCATACATGATCGACCGTCCGTAGTAGTTCACGGCCGCCCGTTTGACGATGCCGGGCATGTTGCCCAGCAAGAACTCAAAGAACACCGCATAGATCAGGGCCACGATCGTCGAATGCCGCAGCAGCACGGCGAACAGGTGGAACAGCCCGAGATAGGCGACCATGATGTAAATGACCGCCGGCAAGAAGAGCACATACGCCAGCGAGCCGGCCTCGCCGGCCAGGCGGCAATAAACGTAAAAGCTGCCGGTGGCCAGCCCCAATGCCAGCGGCAGCGTGGCCGCGAACTTGGCCAGCAGCACCAGCCACCGGGGAATGGGCCGAATGAGCAAGAACAGCAGCGTGCGGTCCTCGCGGTCGGCGCCCAGGCTGGTGGTGCCGTAGGCCAGGGCGCACACCGGCGCTAAAAAACCGACGAAGACGATAATCACGAACTCACTGAACTCGTGAAAGGCGGCGTCGATGTCGCTCATCTGGTCGAAGCGCCGCCGCAGCAAGAACACTGCCGCGCAGGCCAGCGGGAACAGAATCATCAGAGTGCTGCTTGACCAGAGCAAGCGGCGGAAGGTGAGCCAAAACAGCGTCAACCAGGCTCGCACGAGAGCGATCATGCGCTGCGCTCCAGATAGTCGAAGACCGCGCCGGCGCCGGCGTCGAGCGTTTGTAGACGGCGGACATCGAAACCATGCTCGTTGATCAGCCGGCTAAGCTCGGCGAAAAACAACGCGGGCTGACGAGTGCGGACCGTAATCACTTCGTCGCGAATGTCGATGCCGCCGACGTCGGGCAATTCGGCCAGCAGCGAGGCGAGCCGCCGCGGCTGGTCGCTGACCACTTCGATCAGCAGCGGCTGCTCTTCCAGGGCGCCGCGTACCTCGGCCAGGGTGCCTGAGGCGATCATCCGGCCCCGCGACATCATCACAATCCGGTCGACCAGATGCTCCAGTTCCGCCAGGATGTGGCTGGAAATAAGCAGTGTCTTACCACGCCGGGCGAGCGTGAGCAGCAGGTCATTGATTTCGCGCCGTCCGCCGGGGTCGATGCCGTTGAGCGGTTCGTCCAGCAGCAGCACTTCAGGATCGTGCACGAGGGCCTGGGCCAGCTTAATCCGCTGCCGCATGCCGTGGCTGCATCCGCCCAGCCGTCGATCGGCACGCGGTTGCATGCCGACTTCCTGCAACGCCAGTTCGCCGCGTCGCCGGGCCTCGCGGCCCGAGTAGCCGTAGAGCCGCGTCATGGTGACCACAAACTCGCGGCCGGTCATGTCGTCGTAAAAACGGTCGAGATCGGGGCTATAGCCGAACCCCCGTTTGGCGGCGGTCGACCAAGCGGGCCGTTCATCGAAGCGCACGCTGCCCTGCGTCGGGCGGAGCTGCCCGCTGGCCAGTTTGATGAGCGTCGATTTTCCCGCGCCGTTGGCCCCCAGCAAGCCCGTGATGCCCGGCCCAACCTGGCACGTGACATCGTTCACGCCGATCACCGGCCCATACAGCTTGGTTACATACTCGAAGGCAAGAATCATTCGAAAAGCGCGCCGTTCTGTTCCCCGCTTGCCGCCCATTGAGGAAGCCACCGCCCCAACTCAGTGGTCGGCTCCAAGGCACCTGTGGCCCTCATTGTGGCATAGGCGGGCGCCGATGTCATTGGCTCAGGCTTTTCACCCCGCTTTTCGCGGTTGCCCGCGATACCCGATTTCGCTACCATCCGCCACCCTCGTCGGCGAGTCTTTTTTCGCAGGAGCATGTGGTGGAAGCAGAACGTGCGGCAAGTTGGGCGTTTCGATCGCGCGGGCTAGTGGGGTCGCTGTTGGTGCTGGCATTCGGCGCCCTGGTGCTGTTTTCGCCGCCTGCGCCGCTCGACGCCAAGGGGAACCGCGTGCTGCTCGAAGCGCTCGGCTGGTTGGTCTTCGTCGCCGGCGCCGCAATGCGGTTCTGGGCCACGCTCTATATTGGCGGCAAGAAACGGCGGGTGCTCGTCTGTGAGGGTCCATATTCGCTTTGCCGCAACCCTCTGTACGTCGGCACGTTTCTCATCGCGCTCTCGGCGGCGATCATGCTCGAAAGCCTGACGTTCGCGGCCGGCGTGTTGCTGGCGGCGACGTTTTACGCCTTTGCCACGGTGCCCGCGGAAGAGCGCTACCTGGCCAGCCAGCTCGGCGACGCGTACTTGCGCTATTGCCAAAGCGTGCCGAGGTTTTGCCCGGCGTTGTGGAATTTTTCGACAGGACCGACGATCAACGTCGATGTGCGGTCGCTGTGGGGCGAATGCCGCCGGGCGGCGCGGTGGATTTGGTTGCCGGTGCTGTTAGACGCCGTCAGCCGATTGCGCAGCGAACTGTGGTGGCCGCACTGGTTAAACCTTCCCTAGCATCTCGCTCAGCGCCTCTTCGAAGCTGGGCCACGGCTGATCAGGCATCACTGCCCGCCAGGCAGATGAATTAAGCGAGCTATCGCGCGGTCGCGGTTCGGGCGACGGCGACTCAGCCCGCGAGACCGGCTGGCACGCCGACTCATCGCACCGCAGGTACTTTGCCAGCCGGGCGCCCATTTCCCAGCGGCTCATGCGTTCTGGCCCACCCAGGTGCAGCAGTCCTTCGAAATCGCCCAGCGCCAATGCCGCCAAAGCCCTCGCGGCGGTAGACAGCGCCAGCGGGGTGCGCCATTCATCGACAAAAAACGGTGCAGGCTGCCCGGCACGTATGCGAGCCAGTTGCTCGTCAAAAAAGCCGCGCCGCTGGTTCCGGGTTGGGCCGTACAGCAAACTCGCTCGGACGACCGCCGCCCGTGGCTGGCCCAGCACCGCGCGTTCGGCGGCCGATTTGGTTTGTCCATAAACCGATCGCGGCGACGGCGGGTCGTTCTCTCCATATCCGCCGCGCTGGCCATCAAAGACCAGATCGGTCGACACCAGCAACAGCCGAGCATTGGCCGCGGCTGCCAGCTCCATCAAGAGCTGCGTGCCGCCGATATTGATGGTGCGGGCCTGCTGAGGCTGCTGAAAACATTGGGCCACGCTGCTGAGCGCGGCGGCGTGAAGCACCACGTCCGGGCGAGCAGCGGCAAAGGCGGCCGCCACGGCGTCGCGGTGGGCCAGATCGACCGGCGAGCTTGCGCCCGCGGCGGATTGCCGCGGTCCGCCCCAGGCGATTACGCGATGATCGTGATCTGCCAATTCACGCAGCAAATAACCGCCCAGCAAGCCGCTGGCGCCCGTCAACAGCACGTTCATCCCGGTCCCCCAATGGACATCCAGCGGCTAGAATAACACGAGTCTGGCACGGCGTCCGCCGCGATAACCGGTAGTATCCTAATCATGTGTTGGTCGCCAACACTAACCCGAAGCGTCAGCGAGGAAATGCGGCGATTCTGCCTCGCTGACGCCTCGGGTTAGTGTCGATCTCAACACGAGCAGCCCCCGTGAGGAACCCATCCCAATGCTCGACGTGCTCGTCGTTGCCCCGCACCCCGACGATGCCGAGTTGGGCATGGCCGGGGCAATCATGAAAATGCTCGATGAAGGCTGGCGCGTCGGCATTCTCGATTTGACCGATGGTGAACCGACGCCGCATGGCTCGCCCGAGATTCGCGCCCGCGAAACAGCGGCGGCCAACCAGGTGCTGGGCGTCACTTGGCGTGAAAACCTGGGCCTGACGAACCGCCGGCTTGAAGCGACTCTGAAGGCACGGGCCAGCCTGGCAGGCGTGATTCGCCGCACGCGTCCCCGCTGGCTCTTCGCCCCTTATTGGATCGACGCGCATCCGGATCATCTGGCGGCGACGGAACTGGTCGAGGCCGCGCGGTTCTGGGCCAAGCTCACCAAGAGCGACTTGCCGGGCGAGCCGCATCATCCCGAGCGCGTCTACCATTATTTTGGTGTGCATATCAAGCTGGCGGCGCAGCCGGCGTTTGTGCTCGAGATCAGCAAATACTGGGAACGCAAGCGGAAGGCCATCGAGTGCTACCAGAGCCAGTTTGTCGCGGGCCGGCCCACCGAGCCACCGACCTTTCTCGATCGCTGGCGCGACCAGGCGGCCTACTGGGGCGCCTCGATCGGCGCCGCCTACGGCGAGCCGTTCGCCTGCCGCGAACCGATTGGGCTGAAATCGCTGGCGGAACTGATCTGAACCTTGTTGAAGCCAACCGTAGCGTCTGGCGGCAAACGATCCAAAACCCAGAGGAATGGCCGCATCGTCGCCATCATCATCGGCGAATGAAAGTAATATCGCGGGGCATGCAGGCGTCCCACGTAGGCGTTGGAATTGAAAAGAAAAAGTTTGCCGCTGTCATCGATGCACGCCATGCCCGCGGGACCGGTACGGCCAATGGCCTGCGCGGGGCTATGGCGGAAATAGAGCCGGTTGTAAAACCGCAACGGCAAATCGCGTGGATTGACCAACACCAGCATCTGCTCGACCTGGCTCAGCGCGCGGCCATACTTGCGGCCGGCAATCAGCCAGTCGTTGTCGAAGGCCCCGCCGATGAGAACGACGCGCGCCCGATGCGGCTTCCGCTCGCCCTCGGGCAGCCTGAAGCCCGACAGCGGCCCGCCCGCCAGCAATTCAAGCGAACCCACCACAATGCCGGCGCCAAAACTGGCGCCGCAGAGCGAAACGGGCGTCGAGCGATCGAGCTGATCGAGAAAGCTGGCCAAGTGGTACGATCCGGCATCCATTCGTGCGAACTTGATTCTGGCATCGCGCAGCCGCCGGCCAGGCACGGGGTCGGAGGGCCACGACCAAATGACGAATCGCAGGGGTTGGCCTGCCTCGCGATGTTCCGCCATGCGTTGGTAGAGCAACCAGCCCGCCTCGAGAGTCTCGCGCTCGCGGTAATAATTGCCCGTCACGAAGACGCTGGTGGTCATCTCCTTGGGCTGTTGCAGGAACGCGGCGAGATTCGATGCCACCCAACGGCCGTTCACGTTGCGCCAGTATTGCAGGCGCTCGGCGACTTTTTCGGTTGAGCGGCCGCCCAAGGCGCGGCTGCTGACAATCCAAACCTGATCTTGCGGCCAAGGCACCCCCCCGCCTGTGGGTGGCCTGCGAGATTGTGCCGCCACCACCGAAACGCCCGAGAAAACCAGCAGGGCTGCGACGCCGATGGCGCGTAGCCTAGGAACTGGCCGAGCTTGGCGTGCACGGTGCGACACGACGGCAACAAAGCGGGAAAATCAAGGGTGTTCGCCTCAGCAATTCCAATCTAGCACAATTGGAAAAATCGCCAATTGGCGGCTCACTCGACCGCGGCGACGGCCAGCTCTTGGGCCACGGCCTCGATATGCGCCGCACCGACGACGGCCTGTTCGTCGGCAAAGGCGATCAGCAATGCCAGATCGCAAAGGCGGTTAATCCGCCGGGGCACGCCGCGCGTCAGCCGGAACAAGGTCTCCAGCGCCGCGGTATCGAAAATCGTCTGCTCAGCGCCGGCCGCGGTCAGCCGGTGAGAGACATAGCTCATGGTTTCTTCCACGGTGAGCGGGCGCAGCAGGCACTTGGCCCCCAAGCGCTCCTCGAAGTGAGGCATGCGCTCCATCATCGGCAGCAGGCCGGGCTGCCCCACCAATAGCAATGTCAGCAGAGGCCGGCCATCGGTTTCCATGTTCAGCAGCAACCGTAGCGTCTCGAAGGTTCGGTTCCCCTCCAGCAATTGCGCATCGTCGATCGCCAGCACCGTGTGCCGGCCTTTGGCGGCGTGCTCGCGCAGGTTCGCTTGAATTCGAGCAATCGAGTCGGCGGTGGTCGGCAACGGCGATCCGGACCGCGCCGCGGGTCCCGCGGCCAATTCGTCGGCGAACAGCGCCAGCAGCTCGGCGGCGGGCATCTGCGGAAACACCAGTTCAATGATGGGTTGAAAACGCTCCGGCAATTGTTCGGCCAGCAATCGCAAGAGCAGCGTCTTTCCGGTGCCGGGCGCCCCGGTGAGCAGTCCCGCCGAATGCTGGTTCTCGATCGTGTAGCGCAGCTTGAGCAAGGCCCCCTGATGCGCGTCGCTGGGGTAATATGCCCGCGGGTCGGCGCCGCTGCCAAAGGGCCGCCGGCTCAATTTCCAATAAGCTTCATACATGGTTGGCTCGCGCGAAGTTTTCGAGAATTGCCCAGCGATCGACACCGGCCTGAGCGAGACGTCGGCCCACGGCGTGGCTTTGCTGCAAACGGCTGTGGCGCGCGTCGCGCACGACCAACGCGGCGTCGAGTTCCGCGCCGAGCAGCGCTTCGATGGCGGCATCGCCAGCATCCATTTGCGGGCCGGCGTCGATGCAGACCAGCTCGCAATGAGCGCGCAGAGCCGCGGCCGCCGCCCGCAGCGACGCGGCAGCGATCGGCGACGGCGGTCCGCTGGGTTCACCCAGCGGCAACAAGATCACCCGATCGCTCAGCGATTCGATCATGGCTTCGGTGACAGGCAATCGTTGGGCAATCGTCTGGTTCCAACAAGTCGAAGTCAAGACTCCCAGTTGCGCAGCCAGCCCCGGTTTCGCAAAATCGGCGTCGAGCAGTCCGACCCGCGTTCCCTCGGCGGCCAGCATCGAAGCCATCAGCAGCGCGACGCTGGTGCGTCCCTCGCCACGGCGACAGCCGGTCACCAGCACGGTGTGCGCGCCACGCAGCACCTGTTCGAGCAGCGAGTCCCATGCGTCGGCCAGCGCTTCGCGCAGCGAGGGGATCAGCGGCGGCCAATCGAAGTGTTCCAACTCGAGGGCTGGAGTTGGCGGCGGCGCCGACGCGAGCGGTGGCGGACCGGCAACCAGGGCAGGGGCGGTTTCGGAGCCGGCCACGCGGATGGGCGGAGGTGCCGATGGCGACGAATCGGCCGTCATCGCCGAGACGAGCTCGGGCGCCACCGTTTCAGCGTCGTCCAAGGGGGGCGCGGCGCCGCTTGGCTTGGCAAAGCTGGCATGCGGCGCGCCGACGCGTTGCCGCTGATAGGCCTTCATTAACGCCCGATCGAGTGCGGTCATCAGCGATTTCCACTCTGCGTCTGGTGCAATTCAGCGTCGTCGATCGGCGATACGCCTTCGAGCGTCGCACCGAAGGCTTCCGCTGCCGGCTGCCCATCATACCGTCGTTGCTCGGCCAGGCGTCGTTGCTCGGCCACGCGCGCACCTTGCGGATGGCCGCTCGCCGCTTCCGTGCCTTCCAGCGGCGCTGCGGGCGTCGCCGGCAGCGGCTCGATCTGCATCGCCGCATCTGCCGGCGGCGCGGGTTGCATTTGCGGGGCCGTCAAGAGGTCGGTGGCCGGCGCGGCGCCCTGGGCCGAAGATGATTCCGCCGGAGGCACGACAATCCGCGAAGGCGGGGCTCGGTCAGACGCCACCGATGCTTTACGTCGCCCCGGGGCCGGATCGGCCGCTGGCGGCGGGGGCGTAAAGACCAACGCCAACACCACTTGCACCACAACCGCTGTGATACAGGCCAGCCAAAACTTCGGCTGCATGATGAACTGGTAAATGCGAGCCAGGATACCCCGCGGCGCCGGTTCTTCCATTTCCAGGGGCCGCGGATCGGAAGAGCCCACAGGGACGCTAGCAACCGCATCCGCCGAGTCGATACCGGGCTGCAATCTGCCACGGCGCGGCGCGGTTGGCAGCGTTAAGTCGGGCAGACGAACGGTCAGCATCAGAAGCTCCTCAACATGCCCGCGGAGAATCAAACAGCCGTGTCTATCGGTTCTGTTTGCGAGGAGCTTGAGTTTTAGCGCGATTTTTTTGACCCGCGAAGATAGGCAGGCTGCGGCATGAAGTTATATGGCGTGACCTGCGCAAGCTTTCATGCGTCGTCGGGTTCGTACGCCAGCACGTAATCTTCGAAATGAATGCGCCGCTCGTCGTTGGGCACCGCGGCGAACACCAGGTCGAGCAGCTCTTGGAATCGCCGCGGCTGCAAGCGGTAATAGTTGTGTTTTCCCTCACGCCGCAGCTCGATCAGCTTGGCGGCCCGCAACAGCGCCAAATGATGGCTCACCGCCGGCTGGCTCTGCCGCAGAATCTCGCAGAACGCCCGGACGTGGACTTCTTCAGTGCGCGTCAGATGCAGCAGAATGCGCAGCCGTGTTTCGTCGGAAAGGATCTTGAAAACCCTCACCAGGTCTTTGACCACCGAGTCAGAAACTTCGGGTGGGGCGGCCAGCGCGGTTCCACCGCCTTCATCTTCATGCCGTTTGATCATAAAAGATATGTCCTTGGTTGCGCCGGCGAATAGGTGAATGGCACACGAGCGCAAAAGCCTACGCTTTGGCGCAGCCGCGTTTCATCACGTAAATCGCCCAAACGAACCCTGGGAGAACTGATTTAGCGTGGCTTGGACCCTGGTGCACCACAGAACGTGGTTCCGCCTCGCGAGCAGGATCGTGCCACCGTTTCAACGTGTGGCTCTATTGTAATCGGGACCGGGGGGTTTGGAAAGAGTGCAGAGTAGGGGTCAGGGTTCTCGCTACCCTTCGAGCTCGGCCATGAACCTCAGAAACTGGGCTTCCAGCAGCCGCAAGTCGCCAAAGATGGCGGTGAAATCGGCCACCCGTTGCCGGGCGTCGTACGGCTGAAAATCGGGGCGGCTGGCGGTGCGCGAAAGTAGCTCGGCGTATTTCTTGGGCCGCGTCTCGACCAAAAAAAATGACAAGGCCCAGGCCTCGGCATAGGCGCGATCGACGTTGGTCTGAAACAGTTCGTCGCCGCTGAGGAATTCGGTCAGCGAGTCTTTGGGCCGCTGCTTGACCAGCCGCCGAAACTCTTGCAGCCGTCCGAGGTTGTAGCGCGCCACGCGCGTCGAATGATGGGTCGAGTCCCACACGCCTTGGGCTTCGAACATCGTGCCAAGTCCTTCGACCAGCCAGCGCGGCATCTGGCCGAAGCGCGTGTGCAGCCCCGTGTTAAACGCCGTTTGGTGCGTCGCTTCGTGGATGATGGTGGCCGCGTTCTCGTGCCAATCGCGGGGGCTGGCGTTGCCTCCGCTAATATCGAACAAGCTCACGCGATTGCTGACCGGCGAGTAATAACCCAATACGTTGGCGCCGATCTGGGCGCCTTCGGCGTGGGCATAGTGTAAAAAGTCGTCCTGATTGCGAAAGACAATGGCCACCAGCGGGAAGGCGGGTTCATGCAACTCGAAGCCGCGGACATGAAAGTAATGCATGAACGAACGGTAGAGATCCTCAAACCGCTTGCTCCAGTAATCGCGCTGGCCGGGCGCGTGGGCCACCAGGTAGTGCCCGGTGCCGCTGATCTCGAAGGCGTGCCCAAGCTCGCCGGCCAACTGGCTGCGCATTTCGGCGGCCGTATAGCTATGAAACGTATTCGACGCTTTGCGGAATTGGCTGGCTTCGCCCGGCGAAAAGCTCCACAACCGCCCGTCGCGGCCGAGCAACTCGACCTGATGATCAGACCAGATCAGCGGCGCCCCTTCGACGTGCTTTCCGCGCAGGTTGAGATCGAGCGTCCAGCGGGGCTCGCCCCCTCGCGCAATCGCGGAGACGCAGCAAACGGCAATAGCAAACCATGCTCGCATGGCGCAAAAAAACTCCCTGGGTCAAAGGAAGCGGGTCTTACCTCAAATTTAGGCCATAGTTGCTGGCGGGGCGGCGACGCAGCCCGTAAAATACGGGCGAGGGTTCACGAAGCGGGGATCAGGTAAATCTGCTTGCTTTTGATGAACAAGTTCCGCAACTGCCCCGGTGGCTGGGGCAGAGTCTAAGCGATGCCCCGGTTGATCTGCTTCCGGGGCATCGGCAAGCCTCTGCCCCGGCCACCCGAATTAAGAGAGCGCAAAGAGCGCCGGCAACTACCGATCCTCGAAACTGTTTACAGAGGTGATAGAATGCGCCTATCGTTGTTCCTTCTCTCGGCGGGATGGATCGGGGCAATCACAGCGGCGGCGCGTGGCGACGAGACTGACGCACCGCCCGCGGCGGAAGCTTCGGCGAAAACCGCCGGGTCTGAAAAAGCCGAAAGCGACCTGGATGTTTCCGCCGGTGAAAAGAATGCCGAGCTAGCCGAGACCGTGCGCAAGCTGATCCGCGAGCTCGATGCCGCGCAAAAGTCGCGGCGCGTCGACGCCGAAGCGCAACTTGTGGCCTTGGGCGCCAAGATTCTCGATTACCTGCCCGAAAACACCGATCGTATGCCCGCCGAAGTTCGCGAGCGGCTGAACCGCGTGCGAGCGAAGCTCGAAAAGTCGCAGGCCGAGAACACGGTCGAGCCGACCAGCATCACCCTCAGCGGCGAGCAACCACTTTCCAAAATCCTGGCGGCCATCGAAAACCAAACCGGCAACAAGGTGACCGATCTGCGCGAAGAATTTGGCCAAGACGTGGGCGATCCGAAGCTAAAGGTTGATTTTAAGCAGACGCCGTTTTGGCAGGCTTTCGACCAGGTGCTCGACCAGGCGGGGCTAAGTATCTATCCGTATGCGGCGGAAGGCGGCGGAGTGGGTCTGGTAAGCCGATCGGAAACGCAACTGCCGCGGACCGATCGGGCAACGTACGCCGGCGCCTTTCGCATTGAGGCCACCGAATTCACGGCTCGGCGCGACCTGCGCGATCCCATGAGCCACAACCTCAGCCTGCTGCTCGAAGCCGCTTGGGAGCCGCGATTGCAGCCGATCGTCGTCATGCAGCCGATGGAAAGCATTTCGGCGGTCGACGAGAACGGCCAGCCGATACCCGTGGCGGCATCGGGCAATGAAATGGAAATCGGCGTCGACGCCGACATGAAGTCGATCGAGCTGCCGATCCAGTTTGAGCTTCCCGAGCGAACGTCGCGCCGATTGGCCTCGCTGAAAGGCAAGCTGACGGCGATGTTGCCCGGCCGCATCGAGACGTTTCGCTTCGCCAATCTTGAAAAGGCCAAGCGCGTCGAGCGGAAGCGAGCCGATCTGACCGTCGTCTTGGAAGACGTGCGCAAGAACGACGCGGTGTGGGAAGTGCGCGTGCTGCTGGTGTTTGAGAAGGCCACGGGAGCGCTGGAATCGCACCGCAGCAGCGGCTGGGTGGCCGGCAATCCGGCGTTTCTCGAAGGGCCGGACAAGCAGCTTGTTCCCTACGCCGGGCTGGAAACGACCCGCGAGACCGAGACCGAAGCGGGGGTGGCCTACAAATTTGTCTTGCCCAAAGGCTTGAAGGGCTATACCTTCGTCTACAAAACGCCGACGGCCATTGTCAGCCTGCCGATCGACTACGAGCTGAAGGATTTGGATCTGCCTTGAGATGGAAGAATCGCACGTAAGGAAGCGAAGCGATGGCGCGCGAATGGCGCCGGCCACCTGCATATCGTTGCTGCTTCTGCTCGCCTCGTCGGTGATCGCCGCGCCCAAGCTTGCCGACAAGGCTCCGGTTGCCGCCAAAGTGGGCGGGCAGCCGGTGTATGTGGCCGAGGTCGACGACTTGCTCGCGCGGACCCGCGCGGCCCGCCGTGGCGATGCCGAAATCACTCCGGAGCTGCGGGCCGAGGCCTTGGAACAAGCCATCCATCGCCAGTTGGTGGCCCAACTCCTGGCGAAAGAGGGCTATGCGCCGACCGACGACGACATCGATGGCTTGGTCGACGATCTGAAGCGCCGCTTGGAAGCCCAAGAGCTTTCTCTCGACGACTTCTTCAAGCGACATTCCTTCACTCCAGACATTCTGCGGCGGCAGTTGTCGTGGGACCTGATTTGGAGCCGCTACTTGGCCCAGGAAATGACCGATGACGCTCTGGAGGCATATTTCGAGGCCCATCGCCGCGATTACGACGGCACCGAACTGCGTGTCAGCCAGGTTCTGTTGCGTGTCGAAAACCCCGCGGATGAAAGCCAGGTGAGTGCCGCCGAACAACGGGCCGCGCAACTGCGCGAGCAGATTGTCGACGGCGAGCTGACGTTTGCCGACGCGGCGGCCAAGTATTCCTCGGGCCCCAGCCGGCGGCAGGCCGGCGATTTGGGATTCATTCCGCGGCACGACCGAATGACCGAAGCATTTTCGCGCACGGCGTTCGAGCTCGAGGTGGACGAAATCAGCCCCCCCGTCACCGATCAGTTTGGCGTGCATTTGATCTGCTGCACCGATATCAAGCCGGGTAAAAAATCGTGGCAAGACGTGCGCCGAGCGTTAGCCGAGGCCTGGACGAGCCAACGTTTTTTAGATTTGGCCGGTCGGCAGCGGAAGCAAACCCGCGTCGAATACACTGGGACCGTGCCGCACTTCGATCCAAAGACGCGCGAGTTGGTCCCCGCGACGGCTGACCGCTGAAATGTCGGCTTTCGCTCCGCGAAAGCACGCCGGCTAAAAAAGCATTGGCCGGCTCGCATCGCGAAGTGGCTGCGTTTAGAATAGAATCTCCGCCCCAAGGGGCGTCCTTGTAAGACTGCGGTATTAGTTTTCGTTCCTTCATTGACTCGAAGCGAATGATTATGGCGCACGGTGTTCCCACAGCGGTTACGTCGGTTTGCACGATCGATTCGCTGGGCAAGCCGGTCTACGAGCAAAAGCCGAGCACCGCCAATCTCGTCGCGGGCATTATTCTGAGCGTGCTCTTGGTCGGGGGCGGGCTGGCGATGTTGGGCTTCGTAGCGAGAGAAATCATCCGCGTCGGCGGCAACTTGCCGATCGATGCCGATCACGGCATGAGCTGGACGGCGGCCGGCATTATGTCGCTGGTGGGCGGTGTTTTTGCAGCGGGCGGCGTTTGGCTGTTCTTGTGGGCCAAGTCGATGTTTTCGTTCCGCCTCGTCGTTTGCGCCGATGGCTTCTACTACGAAAAGAAGGGCAAAACCCACGTATTCGCCTGGATAGAAGTCGCCTCCGTCGAAGAAACGGTCTTGCACGAACGGCTGCCGATCGTCAAAGGGCCCGCCAAGCAGCTCATGCCGACGAAAACGAGCCGTGCCTACCGGGTTCGCCGCTGCGATGGAAAGGAATTCTTTTTCGACAGCAACATTCTTTCGCGTCCGTCTTTGTTGGCTGGCCCGTTGGCCACCGCGGCGCAGGCTCGCGGCATTCCCTGGCAAACGTCGGAAAAGACGCATTGAAAGCAGCGCACGGCGCGTCAGGAATCTGCTTTCGGCGGCGAATAAAAGAAGGGAGTTGCTGGCACGGCGAAGACCTCTGGTTTCCCACGAAGGCCCCGGGTCCGTAATCAAACGATGACCGCTCGACAACCGCCACTGGTCGATGTTTGTTGGGCCGTCACGTCGTTTTCGGCCACCCTGCCCGCCGTCGACGGCCCGGCCGCGAGCTACGCGATGGATGAGCAGCAAGAATCGCAGCAGGAGTCGCATGAATCGCCGCATGACTCATGGATCCGACGCGCCGTTCCGCTCACACGCCTGACCACCGCCGCCACACGGCGGCAATTCCAGTCGGCGCCGGTGGTGCTGGGTTACGATGAAGTCGCCCAGCGGCTGGTGCTGGTCTATGGCCGCGAAGCCCTGTCAGACCCCGACCGGGCCGACGAGATCGACCGGCACGCGCTGGTTCTTCGCTTTAACAGCCAGCGCGACGAATTAGACGATCTGCTCACGGTTTGCCGCGAACTAAAATGTCACTGCGATTACGACGAGCGCGGTGCTGAGCTGGGGGCCTTGCCTTTGACGGGGGGACGCAGACGCGTCGATTCTGGCCAGACAGCCACTTCCCCCGTGCCGCGCCGCGGCCGCCGCACCCGCCGGACTGGCGACGGCGAACCAACTGACGCGCCTTGAACGACGATGCGTGAGCCGGTACGTTTACGGCCATGTCAAAACGATTCAAGGTAGTGGTCACCGACTTCCTGACCCATCCGCCCGATACCGAAGAGCGCGTGTTGGGCGATTTGGCCCGCGTCGAAGTGCTGCGAGCTCATCACGAAGACGATCTGCTGGGCCGCATCGAAGACGCCGACGCCGTGATGATCTATCACTGTCTGCGGTTCACCGAGAAATCGATCGCCCGGCTTGACCGCTGCAAACTGATTGTGCGGTGCGGCGTCGGATACGACAACGTCGATTGGGCCTATGCGCGCACACGCGGAATTCCGGTGGCCAACGTGCCCGACTACGGCACCGAAGAGGTGGCCGATTCGGCAATCGGGCTGACGCTGGCACTGACACGAGGCATCGCGCTGTTGAATTCGCAGTTGCGGGCTGGCGAGGTCGATTGGAGCTATAAGCACGCGGCGCCGCTGGGGCGGTTGCGCGGCCGTGTGTTTGCCATCATCGGGCTGGGCCGCATCGGCTCTGCCACCGCGTTGCGAGCCAAAGCGCTGGGCATGGACGTGGTGTATTACGACCCCTACGCTCCCGACGGCCGCGACAAGTCGCTGGGCGTGCGGCGGGTCGAATCGCTCGCGGAACTCTTGTCCCAGGCCCATGTGGTAAGTCCACATTGCCCACTCACCGCCGAAACGCGGCACATCATGCGTAACGAAACCATTGAGCAGATGCCCGTCGGCTCGTATCTGGTCAATACTTCGCGGGGCGCGGTGGTCGACACCGGCGCGATTCCCAGCGCGATTGCGTCGGGCCGTTTGGCAGGCGCGGGCATCGACGTCTTGGAGCATGAGCCACCCCCCGCCGACGATCCACTGATCGCGGCCTGGCGCAATCCCCGCCATCCGGCCCACCACCGCGTGATCGTCAACCCGCACACGGCGTTTTACAGCGAAGAAGGATTGATGGACATGCGTGTCAAGGGCGCCGAGGCGTGCCGCCGCGCGCTCGAAGGGCTGCCCTTGCGCAACGTGGTCAACTGACGTCGTGCTTCCGCGAGCTGACAACCCTCCAGACCAAATGACCTTGCACGATCATGGGAACACGGAACGCCACAGAGGGCGTTCCCTACAGATTGCTGGCTCCCCATGATCGTGCAAGGTCATTTAGGTGAAAAGCTGGCAACGGCGCGTTGGTTGGCAAGCAGCAAGTCTCGCGTGCGGTGCCGGGTGGCCGTCATCAGCAACATGACCAGCAGCACCATCAGGCAGGCGCCTAAAACATATCCCCGGTCGGTGTGGCCGAAGGCGATGGCTGCGAGCCTGGGCAGGACGAAAAACGTAGCTATCAGTGCCGCGGCAAACAGCCCGGTGGCCGCCAAATCGTCGCCCAGCAAGGCATGCCGCGTGGCGGCGGGCAGTACGGCCACGAGCAAGAATCCTGACAGGATTTGTAGCAACATCGCCACGGCGGCCACGCGGCAACCCCAGGCGGCCGCCACTCGTTCGTCGCTTGCCGCGCCACGGCGGACGCCATAATAGGCCGCGGCCACACCGCCCATCACCAGCGAGGCCAACCAATGATGGACGGTGCGCGTCAGAACTTCGCCGTCGGCCAGCAGGCTGGTGAAGCGCGCGTGCTGGCCCCAGGTCTCAGGCCGCGCCGTTAAAACGCCCAGCATGACGAACAGCGGCGGAAAGTGGTACGCCAGGTTGAGCGATCCGAGCAAAGTCGCCCACCAGCGGAGAGCAAACCTGCGGCGGGCGACCGACGGCGCAATGTCGGCATGATCGCGCGGGCCTGCCAGGCGCAGCGCCACGATATAGCATGCCATCGTAAAGAGCAGCTCGACGACGCCGAACTCGTAGCGCCGGCGGGGCAGCTCGTGGAAGGCATTCAGATAAGGCTCAGGATAAAGCCGTCCCACCAGGGCCACCGCCATACCGCCCAGCCCGATGGCCACCAGCAAGGCAACCAAAGAGAGCCGCAGCAGATAGCGGTCGAGCCGGCGGGCCACTTCGTCGCGGTCGGCCCGCCATTGCAACCACAGACACAGCGCCGGCGCCGCCATCGCCACATCGACGGCCGCCAAATGCGCCGCCGCCACGAATGTGAGGCCAAATGCTTCCACCGCGCTACTCGTGGCAAGCGCCGCAGGCTTGCACGAGGCGGCTGACCGCGTTGACCGCCAATCGCTTGTGGTCCTTGGCCGAGTGGCAGCCCAGGCAGCATGCCAAACGCGAAGCCGCATCCGTGAAAGAAGTGGTGCCACTGGCTGATTCACTCAAGTGAGTATCAGCAGCCGGGCTGCGCGAATCGGTCGTCACGGGTTCGGGTAGCGCGGCAACCAACGTCAGTCCGCTGACCGGTTGGCGACACGCCGCCGCCAGCCCCTGTTTGGTGAACCAGTGTTCGCCGCTTTCCGTCAGCCGCCAGTGGGCCGATTTACCGCGTCCGGCCATCTGCTGCAGCGTTTGTTCGTGCGACCGGCTGGCCTGCCGAAGCAGGCTGGCCAATACGACGCCGAGCAGCACCGCGGCCGCGAGTCGCGCGGCGCCGTTCCATGTCGAGGCTGGCAGCGGCAAGCTGCGGGGTAGCGCCGCGGTGCGGCGGCCGAAAGCTCGTGTGGGCCGAGTTTGAGTGGCGATCGATTTGCCCGGCCCTTCGGCCCGTGGTTCGGCGAGGGCGCCCCAATACCGCGGCAGGTCGCGGCCTTCGTCATCGGTGATGGCCTCTTGCAAAAGTTCAATCGCGGGGCGCAACGCCTCGGCCAGCCGGCGGCACTCGTCGCAATGGCCCAGGTGGCTTTCGACAATGCCGTCCGACGCCGCGCCGGTCGGAAAAGGCCCGCGCGTGAGAATGTCGAATACTTCGTCGCAATGAATCATAAGTCGTCTCGTTGAAGCGATTCTGCCTGGCGAACCAACTCGGCTAAACGCAGCAGGCCCCATTTCACGCGGCTCTTGGCGGTGCTCAGGTTCGTGCCGGTCGCGGTGGCGATTTCTTCAAACTTCAGACCGCCGAAAAACCGCAGCCGCACCGCGTCGGCTTGGACGGGCGTGAGTCGCTGAAGCAATTGGTCGACCAGGCCCGCCCGCTCTTCAGCCAATAGCGCCGCCAGCGGCGTCGGTCCGCCTCGATCGAGGCTGGCCTGGTAAACCGCCGGCTCGACCGTTTCGACGGGCTGATCTGCCCAGAGACTGACGCGCGGCCGCCGCGCGCGGCGTTTCCACGCGCGCCGGCACTGATTAAGCAGAATTGTCCACAGCCAGGTGCGGAAATTATGAGGCGGGCGGTAGCTATGCCGCCCCTGAAACGCCGCCAGCAGCGATTCCTGCACGGCGTCTTCGGCCCAATCGGCCCGGCCCAGCCGGCTGGTCGCCACCCGCGCCAGCGCCGGCTGATAGCGCCGCACCAGCTCGGCAAACACCGCATGATCGCCCGCTTGAACGCGGCGCATGAGGTCTTCGTCGGAGAGAGGCATCACCGTATCGGGCATGCTTCCATTGTGCCCTCTCTGCCCCCCTTGATGCAAGACGGCTTACCGCGCCGTCAACTGGCGGTTTGCAGTTTCACGCCGCGGTATTTGAAATGAGCCGCACAAGCGCCCTCCGAAGAAACCATCAGAGCGCCAATCGGCCGCTCGGGCGTGCATTCTTTGCCAAACAGCTTGCACTCGTGGGGCTTAAGCACGCCCTTGAGCACCTCGCCGCATTGGGCGGCCTTGGGATCGGCCACCGACACGCCCCGAATAGACATCGTTTTCTCAGCGTCCCAAGCGGCGAAACGTTCGCGTATCCGTAGCGCCGAATGCGAGATGAAGCCCAAGCCGCGCCACTCGAAATGCGGACGAACTTCAAACACCTCGGCCAGGGCCTTCAGCGCCGCCAGATTGCCACTCCAGGGGACCACGCGGCAGTATTGGTTTTCGACCACGCTCGTGCCCGCCCGAAGCTGCCGCAAAATCATCACCAGCGATTGCAGAATATCCGCCGGCTCAAAGCCCGATACGACAATCGGGCAGCGGTAATCGCGGGCAATAAACTCATAGGGCCGGCAGCCGATCACCGTCGACACATGCCCCGGCCCGATGAATCCATCGAGCCGCATGTCGGGCGAATCGAGAATGGCGAGAATCGCGGGCACAATCGTCACATGGTTGCAGAACACCGCGAAGTTCGTCACGCCCAACTCGCGGGCCCGCAACAACGTCAAGGCGGTCGAAGGCGCGGTGGTCTCGAATCCGATCGCGAAAAACACCACCTTGCGGGCAGGATTTTGCCGGGCGATGCGCAGCGCGTCGAGCGGTGAATAGACAATCCGCACGTCGGCACCGCGAGCTTTGCTCTCCAGCGGGCTGCCCTTCGAGCCGGGCACGCGCATCATGTCGCCAAACGCGGTGAAAATAATCTCCGGATCGTTGGCCAGGTCGAGACCGTCGTCCATGCGTCCCATCGGCAAGACGCACACCGGGCAGCCCGGCCCATGGATCAATTCAACCTGCGGCGGCAACAGCTCCTTCAATCCAAAGCGGAAGATGGCATGAGTATGACCACCACAGACCTCCATGATGCGGTAGTGGCGGCCTGGCTCGACCAGCCCTTTGATCTCGTCCAGGGCGTTGCGTAGGATTTGCGGGGTGCGGAATTCATCGACGTATTTCATGGCAGGTAGGCTTTCATGGCGTATCGGCGGCGAACTCATATCCCCCAGCCTCGTCGAGCGCGGCCGAGGCTTCGCCCAGCCGTGCGAGCATGTCGAGCTGCTCGGTCGCCTGGGCATGGCTGATTTTGCTCATGGCGAAGCCGACGTGAATGAGCACCCAATCGCCCGGCGTGGGCGGGTCGTCTTGCAACAGCTCGACATTGACTTTGCGCCGCACGCCCATGATGTCGACGGTCGCCAGCCGCGTGTCGTCTTCAGAGAGGGCGCTGATTTGCGCCGGAATCGCCAGGCACATCGTCGTTCTCCGGATGTTGGTCGTCGGCTGCCGCCACACGAGCGCGCAATTGCCAGGCGGCGCCCCTTCAACCGGCCCCTTCAACCGGCCCCTTCAACCGGATTGTGACCGAATTGCCAAAACTGTCAAATTCTTGAGCGCGGTTCTCACGACCGACGCAGCGGCTACGTAGTCCCGATGATTCACCAGCTTCTCCACGACGGCGTGGGGCTTCCAGGGCTGATGAGCGATCCGAGCTGGTGCACACGCGGAATCACGGTGCATCGTGTCCGCCGGTCAAGCGTCCATAGCGGCGCAATTCGGGCCATAGCCAGGCCGCCAGCAACACAATGGCCAGCGTACCCATGCCGCCCGACACCACCGACGCCGTCACGCCCAGCCAGGCGGCCAGCACGCCCGACTCGAAGCCGCCCAACTCATTTGACGCACCGATGAACATACTGTTGACCGCCGACACGCGCCCGCGCATGGCGTCGGGCGTGAGCAATTGCACCAGCGTGTGTCGAATGACCACGCTCACGATGTCGCAGGCCCCGGTCAAGAAGAGCATTGCCAGCGACAGGGGATAAGAACGCGACAGCCCGAATACCACGGTCGCCACGCCGAACCCCGCCACCACCGATAGCAAGGTGCGTCCGGCGCGGGCCACCGGCGGGCGATGTGCCAAAACGAGCGACATGACCAGCGCGCCGATGGCGGGCGCCGTGCGCAGCCAGCCCAGCCCCGTGGGACCGACCTGAAGGATGTCTTCCGCGAACACCGGCAGCAGCGTCACGGCGCCGCCAAACAGCACGGCGAACATGTCGAGCGCCATGGCGCCGAGAATGACTTGCTTTCGCCAGACGAAGCTGAGCCCGGCCAAGAGCGTATTGAGACTGCTCGGCCCCGAGCTGCCCTCGTGCCGCGGCACGTGCATGACCGCCAGCAACAGCAAAAACACCGAGGTCATGCCAGCATCGACCACATAGACCACCCAGGCCGACTTGAAATAGGCGATCAACTGGCCACCCACCGCCGGGCCGGTAATGGCCGCCATCTGAAAACCATTCATGTTCCAGGTGACGGCGTTGCTGAATGTTTCGCGCGGCACAATTTGCGGCAGCAGCGCAGCCTTGGCCGGCTGCAAAAAGGCGCGGGCCACGCCGCTGGCCAGCAGGCAGATGTAGATCAGCCCCACGTCGGCTTTGGCGATCGAGATCCAGGCTAGCCCCAACGAGCAGCAAACCAGGGTCAACATGGCGATCATTACAATCGCCTTGCGGTGCGAACGATCGGCTTCGTGGCCTGCCGGCAGCGTCAGCGCGGCCACCGGCAGAAACTGCACCAGTCCTTCCAGGCCCAAGGCGAACGCCGAATGGGTCCGCTCGTAAAGCTCCCAGCCCACAGCCAACGTCTGGGCTTGCCTGCCGAAGATCGCCAGCACATTGCCCGCCAGGTAGAACCGAAAGTCCCTCAGCCGCAGGGCGGCATAGGGGTCGTGCTGGGCGGGGGAATGCTCAGACAGCTCCTCCGTAGGTCCGGCGTTCATGGCAAGCTTGCGGCGTGGGGCCGGGCCACGACTTCGTGCGCTAGTTGGCGATAGTCGTCGGCGCCGTGTGAGCCGGGGGCGTAATGAAAGATCGATTGTCCGAAACTGGGGGCTTCGGCCAGCCGCACGTTGCGGCGAATGCGGGTTTGAAACGTCTGCGCCGACGCCCAGCAGGTGCGCTGCTCGCGGCATTGGATAAAAAACTGCT
>DASVHB010000320.1:0-6448 GCA_036379195.1 Pirellulales bacterium | reverse complement strand
CATCAGCACCGACGTCGAAGGGCGCATCGTTTTTTTGAACGCCGTGGCCGAAAAGTTGGTCGGCTGGAATGGCAGCGAGGCCGAACGGCGCAACCTCGACGAGGTCTTCCGGATTGTCAATGAGAACAGTCGCCAGCCGGTCGAGAATCCGGCGATGCGTGCATTGCGGGACGGCAAAATCGTGGGATTAGCCAATCATACGGTTCTGATTGCGCGGGATGGCAGCGAGCGACCGATTGATGATTCCGCCGCTCCAATCCGCGACGACCACGGAAACCTCTTCGGCAGCGTGCTGGTGTTCCGCGACATCACCGAGCGACGGCGAACCGAGATGGCGCTGCGCGAAAGCGAAAGGCGATTTCGCGAAATGGCGGACGCCATGCCGCAGATCGTTTGGACCGCCCGGCCCGACGGGAGCATCGACTACACGAACCGCCAGTGGCGCGAGCTGACCGGGCTACCCGCCGCGATGGCGAATGACGGGTGGGACCAGATCTTGCACCCCGACGACGGCGGCCCCGCGCGCGAGCGGTGGGCGGCCTCGGTGCACAGCGGCGCCCCGTTCGAGATGGAAGTGCGGCTGCTCGATCGGCGCGGCGGCGGCTATCGCTGGCATCTGGTTCGAATCGTCGCCGCACGCGATGACGCCGGCGCCATCGCCCGCTGGGTTGGCGCCGGCACGGATATCCATGAACAGAAGCGATCGGAGGCGTCGGCCCACTTTCTGGCCGCGGCGAGCGCCGCCCTCACGAGTGTGGTCGATTATGAAAGCACCTTGCAGAAAGTGGCGAAGTTCGCGGTCCCTTCGTTCGCTGACTGGTCCGCCGTTGACATTGCCAACGGCGATGGCACTCTGCGTCGGCTGGCCGTTGCCCATCAGCAAGCCAACCAGGTTGAACTTGCCCACGAATTGATGCGTGAATATCCCCCCGACCCGCAATCGCCGGGCGGAGCGTTCGACGTCCTGCGCACCCGAAAGCCGCAAATCGTCTACGAAATCACCGACGACGATCTCGTAATGGCGGCCCGCGACCCGCGGCATTTGCAAATGCTCCGTTCGCTGGGGTTGAAGTCGTACATGTGCGTTCCGCTCATGGTATCGGGTGTTCCGCTCGGCGTCGTGACGTTTGCCACCGCCGAGTCCGGTCGTCGATATACCGACGCCGACCTCGCCCTGGCGGTCGAATTGGCGCATCGGGCGGGCGTGGCCATCGAAAACACGCGGCTCTACCAGGCACTGCGTGAAGCCGATCGTCGAAAAGACGAATTCCTGGCCACGCTGGCCCACGAGCTACGCAATCCGCTGTCGCCCATCCGCAACGCGCTCGAACTCTTGAAGATACCGCGGCTTGACGAAGCGGCTGCACGGCATTCACGAGAGATCCTCGAACGCCAGGTACATCATCTGGTGCGGCTGGTGGACGACCTGCTCGATGTGTCGCGGGTGACTCGGAGCAAGATCGAGCTTCGCAAAGAGCCGGTGGAATTCGCCACGGTGGTCGCTCGGGCGGTGGAAACCGCGGCGCCGCTCATTGAGCTGCAGGGGCACCATCTGGAAATCTCCGTTTCTTCCGAATCGCTACTTTTGGATGCCGACCCCGTGCGGCTTGCCCAGGTCGTTGCCAACCTGCTGACCAACTCGGCCAAATATACCGAGGCGAACGGGCGCATCTGGCTGACCGCTGCGCGAGAGGAAAACCAGGCGGTGTTGCGCGTGCGTGACACCGGCATTGGAATCGCCCCGGATATGCTGCCCCATGTCTTCGACTTGTTCGTGCAGGCCGACCAGACATCGGCGAAGACGCAAGGTGGACTGGGAATCGGGCTGACCTTGGTCAAGAATCTGGTCGAAATGCACGGTGGCCGTGTGGAAGCGCACAGCGCAGGGTTGGGCAAGGGCTGCGAGTTCGTCGTCCGCCTGCCGCTGACGGCGCGGCAAGCCGACGAACCCGTAGACGCCAAGGTCGCGGAGGTTTCTCAACCCGCACCAAAATCCGGCCACCGATTGCTCGTCGTCGACGACAACCACGATGCCGCGATCAGCCTTGCCATGCTTCTCAGGATGCTAGGGCACGAGGTCGAGGTGGCCAACGATGGCCGGTCTGCCTTGGAGATGGCGCCGGCGATTCGGCCGAGCGTGATCTTTCTCGACATCGGCATGCCAGGGATGGACGGTTACGAAGTCGCCCGGCGACTGCGGCAGCGGCCCGACATGAAGCATGTGGTTCTCGTGGCGCTGACCGGCTGGGGCCAGCAAGCGGATCGCCGCCGCTCCAAAGACGCGGGCTTCGATCATCATCTGGTAAAGCCGGCGGAGGCGAAAGCAATTCAGATGCTTCTGGCCGAAGTGGCGACACAAGCTTGACAGCCGCTTTGGCCGGAATCAAAACTAGCAGCGGGTCTGCCAAGATCTCGCCGGCGAACGAGTCGCCATCGAACGAGTCGCCATCGAACGGAACGAACCTGTAGCAGGAGAGCCGCTGTGAATTTGAAAAGCCGAGTCGGCGTTGGATTGTTGCTGGTTTTGGTTGGTGGCATGAGCGCGGCGCTGCTGGCCGGCGATCCGCCCGCACCGCCGTCGCTGGCCGAGGTGGTGCCGGCCGACGATTTGATCGCCCAGGCGCGGGCCTTCGCGACCGGCATGAAAGCCATGCTGGCCGACGAAAAGACGTATCAAGACGAGTCGCACAAGCTGACCCGCGACGCCCACACACTGGCGGCCGCGGCGCTGGTGTTGGGTCTTTACGACACCGATCATGATTTGAAAGCCGCCGCGCCCGCGCTGGTCGCGGCCGCGCGCAAGCTGGCCGCGGCCAAAGACTACGCCGCGGCGAAAGCGGCATTCGCCGAGATCGAAGCGGCCCTGGCCGGCCAGGACAAGGGCGCATCGTCGCCAACCACAAAACCCGAAAAGGTTGCCTCGATGGGCCAGTTGATGAAGCAGGTAACTTTTGTCAACAACCGTCTGAAGCGGGGTCTGCGGCGGCTGGGCGACAAAACCGACGAAAAAGCCCGTGATACCGCGTTGCTGGCCGCCATCGCGCAGGCCATCACTTACGACACGCACGAGGTGAAGCACGACGAGCAGCGCGACGACTGGTATCGGTTCTGCGGCGAAATGCGCGACGCGGCGGGTCAACTCAACGCGCAAATCAAGGCCGCCGATAAACAAGGGGCGGAACGCGCGGCCAAGCGGCTCGGTCAGAGCTGCGAAGCCTGCCATCAGGTGTTCCGACCCGAACAAAAATAACCGACCGGCCAGCAGGAGAATGCGGAAGGATGAGCAGCACCAACTCGCGGGCGACTTCAGACTTCATCCTTCCCACTTTCCGACTGCCCACGATGCACGCGACCTTTCCGGCCTGGCAATTCTCGCAGCCGCTGCCCTATGGCGCGAATGTGAGCGAGGGCGGCGTGCAGTTTGCCGTATTCAGCCGCTCGGCCACCGCCATGCGGGTGCTGTTTTACGACGCGGTCGACGATCTCGAACCGTCGCACGTGGTGCATTTTCACCCCGAAATGGACCGCTGGGGCGACATCTGGAGCGTGTTTGTGCCCGGCGTGTCGGCGGGCCAGTTGTATCACATCCAGGCCGACGGCCCCTTTGAGCCGCAACGCGGGCATCGCTTCGACGGCAAGGCGCGGCTGATCGACCCTTACGCGCGCGCGTTGGCCGGCGAGTTTCTACCGGCCACAGACGGCATCGTGCGTCCGCCCAAATGCGTAGTGGTCGAAGATACGTTCGATTGGCAGGGAGATCGGCCGCTCAATCGGCGGCTTTCGGAAACAATTATCTACGAGATGCACGTGCGCGGTTTCACACGCTCGCCCTCGAGCAAAGTGAAACACCCGGGCACCTACCTGGGCGTGATCGAAAAGATTCCCTACTTGCAGTCGCTCGGCGTGACCGCGGTCGAGCTGATGCCGGTCCACGAGTTTTCGACGAATCATTGGCAAGGCCGCGCGGAGACGCGGGCAAACTACTGGGGCTACGATCCGCTGGCCTTCTTTGCTCCGCATCGCGGTTACGCCTACAGCCGCGAACCCGGTGCGCAGGTACACGAGTTCAAGCAGATGGTCAGGGCGCTGCACCAGGCCGGCATCGAAGTGATTCTCGACGTGGTGTTCAATCACACCGCCGAAGGCAACCAGAACGGCCCCACGCTGAGCTTCAAGGGACTCGGCAACCGCATCTACTACATGCTGGCCAACGGCGGCAGCGAGTACCGCAATTACACGGGCTGCGGCAACACCGTGAACGGCAACCATCCGATCGTGCGCGAGCTGATCTTTTTGTGCTTGCGGCACTGGGTCCACAATTACCATGTCGACGGCTTCCGCTTCGATCTGGCATCGATTCTTAGCCGCGACCGCAACGGCGACCTGGTGCCCAATCCGCCGCTGGTCGAAGCGATCGGCGAAGACCCGCTGTTGGCCCGCACCAAGATCATCGCCGAGGCCTGGGACGCCGCCGGCGCCTACCAGGTCGGCTCGTTCTCGAATCGCCGCTGGGCCGAGTGGAACGGCCGCTACCGCGACGACGTGCGCAGATTTTGGCGGGGCGATGGCGGCATGGTCGGTCCGCTGGCCACGCGGCTGGCCGGCTCGAGCGATTTGTATGGTCCCAGCGGCAGGCAGCCGTATCACAGCATCAACTTCATCACCTCGCACGACGGCTTTACGCTCAGCGATCTGACCAGCTACGCCGAAAAGCACAACGCGGCCAACGGCGAAGACAACCGCGACGGCGACAACAACAACTACAGCAGCAACTACGGCGTCGAAGGACCGACGCGGCGGCAGGTGATCGGCAAGCTGCGCGCCCGGCAGATTCGCAACTTTTTGGCCACGTTGTTTCTCAGCCAGGGTGTGCCGATGTTGCTGTCGGGCGATGAATGCCGCCGCACGCAGCAAGGCAACAACAACGCCTACTGCCAGGACAACCCCATCTCGTGGTTCGATTGGAACCTGGTGGAAAAACACGCCGACATCGCCCGGTTTTGTCGCGGCTTGATCGCGTTCCGCCGCCGGCAGCCGACCGTGCGCCGGGCCAGCTTTTTGGTGGGCGAGCCGGCCGGGCCGGGGTTGCTGCCCGACGTTAGCTGGTTCAACGCCGAAGGCGGCCCGGTCGAATGGTCGGGCGAGGAGCACAGCCTGGTGTGTCTGTTCGGCGCCTGGCCCACCACGGGACCAAGCTCACTGGCGGCGCGGCATGTGTTGATTCTGCTCAACGACGGCGATGGCCCGCAGACGTTTGTATTGCCGCCCTTGGCCCAGAGCATCAACTGGCGGCTGTTTGTCAACACCGCGGCCGAATCGCCCGACGACATCTACCCCGACGCCGACGGCCCACCGCCGGCCGGCAACAAGCTGACGCTCATGGACCACTCGCTGGTGTGCTTTGTGGCGGAGTAGCTGACCGATGCCCCGGCTACCTACCGGCCTGGCCCGAGGGCATCCGGTTCTGACTCCTGAATGCCGGATCTTGCATCGTTTCTTGCAAGTAGAGCCGCAGGGCGTGCCAGAAATCGGCACGGTTCGCTTCCGCCATCCGGATGCGTTGCTCGGTGCGGCCGCTCATCCGGCGTAGCTCGCCGATAAAGTAGCTCAAATCGGCCGGCTTATATAATCCTTGGTGGCGCCGAGACATCAGTCCAAAAAAACTTGCTCGCCCTGGGGCGGCCCGCCACGGATCGTTGGCAACCGCCCCCCGTCCAATCGCTCCCGAGAAAACTCTGCAAACGATATCGGCTAGCGCGGTCGAACGACTTGCACCGAAATTGCCGGCCTACGCCTCGATCAGGCCGCGCAACGTCGTCAGATTAATCACGTCCAGCTCGCGACCGTCTTTGAGGCCCTTGGGGGTCTCGAGGTACATCGGCACGTGGTGGAAGCGCGGATCGTTCAACAAGTATTGAAACGGGCGTAAGCCCAGCCGGCCCTCGCCAATGTGTTCGTGGCGATCGACGCGCGAGCCAAGCTCGCGCTTGCTGTCGTTCAGGTGAAAGGCTTTCACGCGATCGAGGCCGACGACCGCGGCCAGGCGATGGATCGTCGCCCGATAGTCTCGCAGCGTGCCGAGCGGGTACCCCGCGGCGAAGATGTGGCAGGTATCGACACAGACGCCAAGCCGGTCGGGGTCGCGCACGCCGGCCAGAATGGTCGCCAGATGCTCGAACCTCCAGCCGAGCGAGCTGCCTTGCCCGGCGGTGGTCTCTAGCAATGCCCGCACGCGCAGGCCACGCGTTTGGTCGTGGACTTCGTCGAGCGCGCAAACGATGCGAGCCAGCCCCCGCTCTTGGCTGGTGTCCATGCTGGCGCCGGGATGAGTGACCAGGTATTCGATGCCGAGCTGCTCGGCGCGCCGCAGTTCGGTGATAAAAGCTTCGATGCTGCGGCGCCAGAGCACCTCGTCGGGGCTGGCCAGGTTGATCAGGTACGAATCGTG
>DASVHB010000319.1:0-4707 GCA_036379195.1 Pirellulales bacterium | reverse complement strand
CCGAATAGCCGCGGAAGTGCTTCGCCCAGGTAACGCCATAGTTGCCATACAGCCCGTCCACTTTGCAGGCCGAAGTCGGATCGGCGGCGTTCCAGGTCTTGTTGTCGTCCAAACCCGGCGAGGCGGGATGGTAAATGTAGTTGTGCACGTTGGCGAAGTCGGCGTAGCGCGTTCCATCGGGCAGAAGGGTCGCCGCGCCGGCGGGCACTTCCAGAAACTGCAAACCGACGTTGTCTGTCTCGGCGCCGCCTTCACTGATCGACCAGACCGGATACTTTTTGAGCAGCGGATCGCGTTTGACCGCGTCGTACAGATCTCGCTGCAGCTTAGCTACGGCCAGCCACGAAGGCGCGCGCCCGCCACCGGCTTCACCTTGATAGGTGACGCCCCAGTTGTTCGGCTCGTTATTCCCCTCGAAGGCCAGCAGGGCGTCGGCCGCGGCCAACCGCCGAGCGGTTTTGAGCAGTTTTTCCAGATCGCTGCCGCCGCTCACCAGTCCCCAACTAAACCGCACGCCGGTCTCTCGATGCAAGTCGAGATAAGTGTTGATGGTGGTGGGGCCGTCCGCCGTAAGCCCTTCGATGCCGCCCCGCACCCAGCGAAAACCAGCGTATTTGACCATTTCGATCGTCTTCGTCAGCGGTTGGCCGCGATCGGGAAAGGTGGTAACCACGCCGATGCTGTTCAGAAAGTCGCCGGCCGGAATGGCGGTAGTCGCTACGGCGGCCGGCACAGCTAACACAATGTTGTTGAACACCTGCTCGTCAAAGTTTTCGGTACCCAACAGCACAAGTTGGCTGAACGAATTGGTCGTGCTGTCGGTAAATCGCACGGTGGCCCCGGCGCCCGAGTTCCAATCGCCACTGTGAATGCTCCAGTTGCCGGCCGAGTCGCGTGTGATCGTGAGATGGCACAGACCGCCACCCTCGCGAACCGAAGCGTGGGTGGCATCGATCTCTTCCGCGGCCCAGTGCTTATCTTTGGGAGGCATGCCCTGGGCGACCTTCGCCCATTGCACAGCCCAGGTGGCCTTGCAGCGGTGCACTTCAATGACATAGCCGCCGCCCTGGGCATCGAGAAGCATCAAAGCGACCGCGTCTGCCGGCTGGTTGGTATCGCCCCATCCCCAGCCATAATCGAGCTCGAGCGTCAGCTTCTTGGGATTCTTGATCTCATCAAAGATTTTCGTCAGCGAGCCACTGGGCTTATTGGCGGCGAAGCGAGCCACCAAGCCCGGGTGGTTGGCGGCTTCCTTCGGGTATTGGAATACATCCCAATCGCCCTTGGCCTGCCAGCCCAAGCTGGCGAAGTCGCCCCGCGAGAAGTTGGCGTCGACGGCGATCTGACCCGGGCAGGCCCCGCTTTTGCAAATGCATAAGAAAAAGAGGGCCGCCTTTGCGGCAATTATTGCTGCTCGCATGAGGTTTTCGCAGAAGAAAAAGTTGGTTCGCTTTAGTGTACCGACGCATGCCTGGTAATCGAGGGGTCTTGCAGAGGCGCTCCGCTAGCGTAGACTAGTCTATCAGACTGGTCTGACTTGTGGAGGCAACAACATCATGCGATCTGTAGGCGCATACGAGGCTAAAACGCACCTGCCCCGGCTCCTGGAGTACGTGGCTCGCGGGGAAGAGATCCAGATTACAAGACATGGCCGGCCCATTGCGCGGCTTGTGCCCGAACCTACGGCAGATCAGACCGACTTAGAGGAGCTAATTGCCGCGATGCGGCGCTTTCGCAAAGGACGCCTGCTGGGCGATGACCTTACTGTTCGCGATTTGATCGAAGAAGGGCGGCGAGCCTGATGGGACGCGCCAAGTCGCCTCAAAAGCCGAAAGCTGATGAATTTGTGCTCGACAGTTCCATGGCGGTCGCCTGGAGTTTCGAAGACGAGACGAGCGACTATGCAGATCAAGTGCATCGACAGCTTTCGATAAGGCATGCCGTCGCCCCCGCGCTCTGGCCGCTTGAGGTTGCGAATGCACTGCTAATGGGTGAGCGGCGCAAGCGAGCAACGGAAGCGGATACGTCGCGGTGGACCTCAATGCTCGCAGGCTTACCGATTCGAGTAGACGACGACACGAACGTCCATGCATGGACGGCAACGCTTGGTCTCGCTCGACGCCATCATTTATCTGCATATGACGCCGCTTATTTGGAATTGGCAATTCGCCGCAATTTGCCATTAGCAACGCTCGACGAGCAGCTCAAAGCTGCTGCGAATGCAGCGGGCGTAAAGCTCTTGGAATTCGATGCCGAAGAATAGATAAGCCGCGCCGTTGGGGCGGGGAAGCACGAGACCGGCTAGCCGCGCCCCATGTCCAGCAATCGTCTTAGCAAGTCATTGTGGACGCCAGACATCGCGGGCCGCTCCGCTGCCGATTGGCCAGCGGTGGCCGTGTCGTTCTGCGCGGCGCTGGTGGTGCTCGCGCTTGCATCGCTGGCGCTGAGAACTAGTAGGCCATCGGAGTCCGTCGCGCCTGCGGCGGTTGTCCGGCAAATCGGCGGCGGTGATTTGGAAATCGCCGCGGCGAAGTTGCTGACGATCGAACAACTGAGTCGAGCACTGCGTGAATCGCGTTTTCCCGCCGTGCAAGGCACCGCCGAGATGACGCTGGCCGAGGCCGCCGAGCAAGTGCGGCCAAACCTGCGAGTCGATATCGCTCCGGGCGGTCGCGGCGTGACGCCGGCTGCCACGATTCGCTGGATCGGCGATCCTAAAACGCCGGGCGCCGTGGATCTGCTCAACGGGCTCGCCCATCGCTTCAGCGACTTGCAGCGATCCGATCGAATCGCTGCCGCCGAGCAAGCGCGCCAAACGGCCGCCGCCAAACTGCGCGAAGCCACCGACGCCGTTCACACGGCCGAACAAGACTTCCAGCGAGCGATGCGTAATGCCGGATCGGGAATTAGCGTTGCGCCGGGCGGGTCGTCGGCGACCAATCAAGATTTGTTGGAACCATCTGCTCCCGGTCCATCGGCTGCGTCGGCGCGGCAAGCAGAGCTTCGATCGCAACTGGCAGAGCTTGAATCGCAGCGGAGCGTCTTGGCTGAACGCTTGATGCCGGCACATCCGGAGATGCGGGCGCTCGACGCGCAAATTGCCTTGCTGCGCGCCAAGCTCGCCGACACCGCGGACTTAAAGACTACGGTGGATGCCGCGTTGCCCCCGCCGCCGGCGCGCGAGGCACGCCCTGAAGGGGCGCCGCGTGATTCGGGCATTCAACGAGAATGGGAAGCGGTCGTGAACGCCCGGCGGCAGTATGAGATGGCCGTGGGCGAAGAGCGCGCGGCCTGGGAGCGGCTCATGCGCTGCAGCCTCGGCGAACCAGTCGAGATGATCCCGGCTTCACCTTCGCCGCCGACCATGCCCGAGATGAGCTGGTGGAAATCAGCAGCGTCAGCCCTGGCGGCGTGGCTGGCGGGTTGGCTGGTGCTGGTGTTCTGGCCAGCGCCAACCGCCCCGCTTACCACCGCCGAGCAGGTGCGCCGCGCGACGCGGTTGCCGGTCATCGCCCTGCCGTCGCTGAACTAATGACAACCGGGGCAACGCTTAGGCTCTGCCCCAGCCACTAGGGATCGGACATTGAATGTCGCCCCATGTCGCCTTTCGCTCCGCGAACGTCGCGCTACTTTCGCGGAGCGAAAGGCGACAATACCGCGGCCGGTGTTCGCGCGCTGCGAGTTAACGACAAACTCTTTGTAGGCCAAGCCGCGCGGGTGCCGATTGTAGCCAATATGCCGAGTTGTCTCACGGAGCAGGGAAAGACGGAGCATGTACGAAAATTTTTTCAAGTTCGAGCAACGCCCTTTCGCGGCGGCGCCGCGAGTCGACCGCTATTTTCCCGCCAAAGCGATCGAAGCCGCCCGGCAAGCCCTCTGCCGCGCCATTGAACGTGCCGAAGGCGCGGGGCTGCTGATCGGTCCCGCCGGCACCGGCAAGACGCTGCTCTGCCAGATTTTGGCCGACCGTTTCCGCGGGCAGTTTGCCGTGGCGTTGCTTTCCAACGGCCATTTGAACACCCGCCGCGAGCTGCTGCAGGCCATTTTGTTTGAGCTGGGGCTGCCCTATCGCCGGTTGGAAGAAGGCGAATTGCGGTTGTCGCTGATCGACTATCTGTCGAGCGAGCAAAACGCCGGCCAGGGCATGCTGCTGCTGCTCGACGAAGCCCATACCTTCTCGCAGCGGCTGCTGGAAGAGGTGCGACTGATCTCAAACCTGGTGCGCAACGGTCAGCCCCGCGTGCGGCTGGTGATGGCCGGCGGGCCGGCCTTGGAAGAACGCTTTGCCAGCCCGCGGCTGGAAGCGTTCAGCCAGCGTATCGCCACCCGCTGCTATCTGGAGTCGCTCGACTACGCGCAGACGCAACAATATGTCGTGGCGCAGTTGGCCGCGGTCGGCGTGGAGCCGCAGCGCGTTTTCACCGCCGACGCGCTGGAGGGCATCTTCCGCGCCACCGACGGTGTGCCTCGGCTGATCAACCAGGTGTGCGACCACGCCCTGATGCTCGCCTTCGCCGGGGGCAGGCGGCAGATCGACGCGTCGGGCATCGAAGAAGCCTGGTCTGACCTGCAACAGCTTCCCACGCCTTGGAACGGCGTCGACGAAACTGCCGAATCGTCGGCCGCCGCGCGCGACGATAGTTTTATCGAGTTCGGCGGCCTGGACGACGCCCCCAGCCGCACGCACGTGGTCGAGCGGCCGGCCAT
>DASVHB010000318.1:0-5038 GCA_036379195.1 Pirellulales bacterium | reverse complement strand
GATCGAATTGCACACTGTCCAGAAACCGCGTGGCGTTGCGCAGCGTATCGAGCGGCACGCGCAGGTAGGCCATCTGCCCGCTCTTGAGCGCCATGAGCTGCCAGCCGGTGACCGTGGTGTCTCCCGGCTCGCCGGGCATGTAGCGCCAGCCGCCGCCCTGCTTGTGCTGGGCGTTGACGATGTAGTCGATCGCCTGTTGCGCGAACGGCTCGAGCGCGCGGTCTTGCGTCATGGCGTAGGCTTCGCATAGCGCAATGGTAGCGATGCCCTGGGCATACATGCGGCCTTGATCGCGCAAGTCGCCGCCTTGCTTGGTGAGGTGCATCTGGCTAGTTAGATAATACAGCCCGCGCTTGACGGTGTCTTGATAGTCGCCCTCGAAGTGCGTTTCGCCATGACCCAGAAAAGCCAGCAGCGCCAAACCGGTGGCGGCGGTGGTCGAAGGCTCGGTGCCCGAATCGCCGCATAGCCCCTGGCACGGGCTGAGCTTGAGATCGAAGTGCCAACTGCCGTTGGGCGACTGGTGGGCTTGCAGCCAGCGCAGCCCGTACTTGACGGCGGCTTCGCTGTCGGGCGTGGCGCCGCCCTCCTGAGCCAGACGGGCGCGCGCCGCCGCCCCACGGCCGCCCAAGGCGCCGCGCACGTCCACGTTGAGGTCGCCCACTTCGCCCAGGCCGCCACCCGGCAGCGACATCAACTCGCCGAAGTCGAGCGTGGGCGTTGGCGACTGGCCCAGATCGACCGAAGCCGCCGCCAGCGGCGCATCGGCCTGGATGTTCCTCGCCAGCTCGGTGCTGGTTTCTTCGATCACGTCGGGCGTCGCCTGCTCCACGGCATCGGCGCGCTCGGCAGTATCGATCGTGGCGGCGGACAGCTCGTTCACACGATCGACGGCATCGAACGATGCCAACAGGTTGGCTCCCTCGCCCCGGCCACGCGTGCTGGTGACGGCCCAGCCCAGCAGGATGATGAGCAGGGCGTGTATGATGAGGCTGCACAACCAACTCGAGGTTTGCCGCCAGAAACGCTTGAGTCGCGCCACCACCCAAGAAATGACCGCTGCGGCCTTCGAGCCATCGGCGGAGGCGGCTGGCGAAGCCAACGGAGCGGCCGCCGTCAACTCGGCTCTCGCTCCGCGATAGGGCGCTCCCTCGTGGCTCGCTGTGCTCATGCGGTTGGCAACCATGCGCGCTCTCGCGAACAGGGACGCTTCTTTCGCGGAGCGAAAGACGACTTCAGGCAAGTCGAACTCGTCAGGATGATCCGGTCCAGGTTCTAATCTTCGAACGGCGACTCCGCGCTTTTCTGCTGATAGATCGGCATATAACGGTAATAAATCTCGAGCGTCATCGTGGCCATCGACGTCCAATAGAGCCGTCCGCCCGCGTCCGAGCCATGATCGCCTTTGGCAAACCAACTGCCGGTCTCGTGACCTTTTTTGTTTTGCGAGGCGACCAGAGAATCGCGCATCTTGGTGTTCCACTCTTTCCACAACGGGCCGTCGGGACCGTCGTACTGGTGGAGCACCTGGGTGGCGTAATAGCAATAATAGATATTATTGAGCTTCGGTCCTTGCTGGGCCAGATAGTGCACGCCCTTTTCCAGCGCGGGTTTGTCGCGTTCCCACCCCATATACATGCGGCAGAGCAGGCCGACCGCGGTGGTTCCGATGGCGTTGCTCGGCGCGCGGTAGCCGTAATAGGCGCCGCCATCGGCCTGCATCGAGTTGAGAAACTTCGTGGCGCCCTTGATCGTGGCCGGATTGATCTGTAACAAGCCGAGATAGCCGCTTTTGAGCGCCATGATCTGCCAACCGACGATGGATGTGTCGCCCGCGCCGCGGGGGGTGTAATTCCAACCGCCGCCCACACGATCTTGGGCATCCATGATGAAGTTCAAGGCGGCCTGCGCCGGCACCTGCAGTTGCTTGTCTTGCGTCATGGCGTAGGCCTCGCAGAGGGCCATGGTGCTGATGCCCTGGCCGTACATCATGCCCTCGTTGTGGTCGGTCATGTCGCCGTTGGCTTGCATGTTGCCCGTCAGGAAATAGAGCGCGGCCTCCACTTGTTGCTTGTATTTGCCCTGCTTGTGGGTCTGGCCGGCGCCGAGAAACGGCAACAGCGCCATGCTGGTAGCGGCCAGCGTGGCCTTGCTCTTGGCGCCGGGATCGCCGCAGCGCCCTTCGCAGGGACCGACGCGGTGATCGAAGTTCCAGCTTCCGTCGGCGTTTTGGTGTTCGGCGAACCACTTCAGAGCGGCCGCCACGGCCGCCTCGCTGGCGTCGGTGCCGCCGTTCTGCTTGACCAGCGCCGCGCGCGATTTGGCGTCGCCGCGTCCCTTCACGCCCGTGCCGGTGACCGAACCCATCTCTTTCAGCAAGTCGCCCCGCGGCGCGGTCGGGATGCCGATGTCGGCCAGTTCCATCGAGGCCATCGGCGGCGGCTCGTCGGGAATGTCGGCGGCGGCGAAACTCTCGGCGCTGAACGTGCTGATAGCGTCGGTGGCCATGTCGGTCACTTCGGTGTCGGGGGCCGGAGAATCGACCTGCATTTCGGGAATCTCTTCCACGGCCTCCACGCCGTCGGTAACGTTGGCGATCAGCTCCCGCAGGTTGGCCTGCGCTGGAACCTGCGTCGCAAGCAGACCAGCAACCACCACGATCAACATATGCAGGAGCAAGCTGATTAGCACGGCCGGGGCCATGACCCGCACTGGTACGGCGCCAACTCGGTCGAGCTCTTCCAGTTCTTCCAACGCTTTGCTGCGCCGCTCGGCGCGGTCTGCCTTACCGGCCTTGGCGGCACGCGCGTTCGGTGGGTCGGCGGTGGTGACCGATGACGATTTCTCGGCTTTCTGTTTCGCTGTTGCTTTGTCTTTGCTCTTGGCCGTCTTGGCCGTGGCCGCCGTGTCTTTTTCTTTGGTGCCTGGGTCCTTAGCCGCCGTATCCTTACCCGCCGTATCCTTAGCCACTGCACCGTTCGACTCGGCTTCCTTCGGCGCCTCGTGCTTGGGCGAATTGGGCCGCGGTGTTTTAGCTGTCGGCGGCGAAGCGTCTGCGGGGGTGGTGGGTTTTGCCGGCCGTTCGCTGGCGGGTCTTCCCACCACGGGATCGGGCATGGGTAGGCCCAAGTTGCTGCCCGAAGATGAATCGGTGGCCATGATTACTGATTCCGAAAGCGACGTGAGAACAAAGCGGGCACTCTAAACTCTTAGCGTACTGGAATTTTCAGCGACTGCAAGCAACTCGTTTAGGCGGTCCGCCGACCTTTGGATCCTGGATTACATAGTATACGCGGCGGCTGGGGCAGAGGCTTGCCGATGCCCCGGAAAGGTCCAGCCGAGCGCCCCGAGCTATCGGGGGCGGTGAATGCTAACCTTGGTACAGGTATATATAATTGGGAGCGGCCAATTCTTTCTCGTAGAACGTGAGGGTGCATATGCGGCTTTCTTGGGTCTTCGCCGCGGCCTTTGCCTCCAGTGTGCTGGCGGCTGGGGCCGGCGCAGAGGAATGCGCAGAGGCGCTCGAGCCGGGGCATCGGCTCGCCTCTACCCCAGCCACCGCTGGCTCGTCCAACACACTGCCTTGGCATCATCCTCGGCATTACATCGAGCCGTACTGGACGGTCGCCGAGAACGTGAGGCGAGCTGAAATTGTCGAGATGCTCGCCACCCTGGCGCAGGGCCAACCGCCCGACGCCGGCAAGGGCTGGTTTCACGAAGGGAAGAGCCGCTACGGCTGGCAATGGCTCAGCGAGCGGTTTGACGAAGACGGCGATGAGGCGATTTCGCCCGACGAGTTTCCGGATGAAGCGGCTGACTCTTTTGCCCGGCTCGACCGCAATGAAGACGGCGCACTGAAGGCCGATGATTTCGACTGGTCGGAATCGGCGCCATTCGTCAAGCAGTCGGCCTACGCGCGGCGGTTCTTCAGTCCGCTCGACCACGACCGCAACGGCAGGCTGACGCGCCAGGAGTGGCAAGATTTTTTTGACAAAGCCGCGCTGGGCGCCGAAGCCCTGACGCCCGACGACTTGCGAGCGGCGCTGTTTCCGCCCGAACCGGCCAAGTCGGACGATGACCCTTCGCCGCTGGGATTGCTCAAAGGTTTTTTGACCGGCGAGCTTGGCTCGATGTACGAAGGCCCGAGCTTGGAGCAACGTGCGCCCGATTTCGAGTTGGCCGATCATCACGGGCAGCGGCGGATCCGTCTGGCCGAGGTGCGCGAGCACAAGCCGGTGGTGCTCATCTTCGGCAGTTTCACGTGAGGCCCGTTCCGGTCTCAGTTTGGGACCTTGGAAGAGTTGCACCGCCGCTATGGCGACCAGGCGGAGTTTCTAGCGGTCTATGTGCGCGAGGCGCATCCGGGCGACGGCGCCTGGCCGGGCAAGTTCACCAAAGACGACGCCGGCACGCCGGTCCACCAACCCACCGCCATGAACGAGCGCGCCGACGTGGCCGGCCGCTGCTGCCAGGTGCTGGAGATTTCAATGCCGCTGCTGGTCGACGAACTGGACGACCGCGTTGGCAAAGCGTACAGCGGCATGCCCGACCGGCTTTACCTGATCGATCGCCAAGGCCGCGTGGCCTACAAGAGCGGTCGCGGCCCGTTCGGTTTCAAACCCGGCGAGCTGGAACAATCGCTGGTGATGCTGCTGCTGGATGAGACGCAGTAGAACGGAATGCTTTACCCTTCGGTCGTTCGTCAGTGTCTCGACGCAGGACGCCATCGGCGTGGTAGCCCGACGTGTCAGCGAGCGAAAGTCAAATCCTCACGTACGTGTCGGGCTGGTGGCCGGGGCAGAGGCTTGCCGATGCCCCGGAAGCGGATCGGTCGGGGCATCGCTTAGGCTCTGCCTGGGCTGCGTAAAATGTGCGATTATTCGAGTGGCACGCCCTATTCGACCCCGCGCGTGTTTATTCCACTTCAGGGTGTAAGATTGCCATGCCGCCGGCTTGCCCGGTGGTTGCTGACGTTGATTTCTAAAGAGATGTACGAAGCGCCCCCTTCGCGTTCACCGCCGGCTGTGCGCCCGCCCTA
>DASVHB010000317.1:0-5396 GCA_036379195.1 Pirellulales bacterium | reverse complement strand
TGGTGGGCCAAGAACTCGAGAACCGCGGCGAGTTGAGCGACCTGGCGATGAAACTCTATGAAGCTACGGCAGACAACGACGACGTGCGGCACGATTTCAGCTACAGCCCTCTGAAACGGTTGGTCGGCATTTACCACAAGGCCGGGCGCGACGAAGACGCCCGCACGCTGCTCTTCAAACTCACCAAGGGCCAGGACTATTCGAACTATGACGCTCGCTATGCGGCGTATCAGCGCGTCAGTAATGGCGTGTCGATCGGAGAGCAACTGGCCGAGCTGGGTTACCCAGCCGATGCCGCCCGGGTTTTTAACGATCTGTTGGCCGATCCGGAGGCGTTTGAGCAGTCGAAGGGATATTACCGCGGCGGCGATCAGGCACGGCTGTCAGCCGAGCAGGGGCTGGCCAAAGCGCTCCAAGATATCAACCCCGAACATGTGAGTCGCACGGTCGAGGCCCTGTTGACGCAGGCCAAGACGGCCGGCGATGAGCCGCCGGTCGATCTCGCGTTGTTGGTGCAGCCGCGCGATCTGGCTCGGGCCGAGCTGACCAGCATTTTGGCTCGCCTGCTGAAGTCGGCCAGCAAGGTGCCGGAAGCTCGAGCGGCGGTCGACGCGGGTCTGAAACAGCTTGCCAGCGACTACGCGGGCGATTTTTCGGTGCAGATTGCCGTGACGCTGGCGGCCTTGGCGGGTGAAGATGAAGAGAAAACGGCGGCCGCGGTGGCACGCCTGCAATCGCTCATGAACGAAACGCCCTTGGAAGAGCTGCCCGCGGGCGCCCGGCCCAATGCGCGTCAGCGCAGCGAGGCGGCGCGGCAGGTTGGGCTGTGGCTGGTGGCGCGGGAATGCCTGAAGCAAGAATCGTTGCGCGAGGCGGGCGGTCAATTGGCCGAACGGGCCGTGCAGGCCGCCAGGCGACAGGCCGACCCGATCTACGCCCTGGCGATGCTGCGCGAACAGGGTCAGACCGAGCTTGAGCGCGGCGATCGAGAAGCGGCCCAGCGTGCCTGGAGTCGGATGCTCGAGTTGGTCTTGCCGCGGCCCGCCGAGAAGCAGTCGTCGCGGATACCTGCCGCGCTGCCGACGAAGGACAAGAATGCGCGTCGCTCCCGCCCGGCTCGACGTGACGCCGTAGGGTGGGCACTGCCCACCATGATTTCGAGGTGGCAAGCGAGTGCGTCGATGCGTGGCCACAAATCTGTAGGGAACGCCCTCCGTGGCGCACGCCCGATCATCGTTGCGCTGTTTCTCTTCGCCGATCAAGCTGCCGCGCCGCCAGTACCGGCGCGCGCGGCTGGTTTGCCCGCCGCCACACTCCCGCAGTTCGACCAAGCCATGGAGATTGCCAAACTGGCGTCCGAGCACGATCTGCACGAGCTGAGCTTGCGGGCGGTGCGCGAGGCGCTGCGGCCAGGGCCACCGGCCCTGCCGATGAAGGTGATGCAGGGCGGCGCTCGCGTGGTGCGCAGCTCCCGGTCGAATCAGCCCGACAACGATCAAACCCAGATCGCGCAGCGCGTCGAGCAGCGTCTCAGCCAGCTCGATGCGGTCTGGAAGCGGCATTCCGCGCCGCCCGAGGCAGTCTACGACGCCTTGGTGGCCGCCATCATGCCCGAAGGCAGGCCCGGCGAACTCACGCTCTACGCGCCGCCGCTGGCTGCCGCGTCGCTGGCGAATCCGACGAGCGGGGGCAAATTGCTGGTCGAGTGGACAATGCGGGCGGGCCGCGCCGATTCCTTGCGCAAGCAAGTGGTGGCCCGGCTCGAACAGCCGTTGGCGCAGTTGCCCGGCCACGTGCTGTTAGCGCAGCTCGCACAAGCCGGCGGCGATCGCGCGGCGGCGATCGAGCATTTCGCCTGGCTTGCCGAACGGATCAGCGGCGAGACGTTGCAAAGTTCGGCCGAATTAGCCTGCCACGCGGCGCTGCCCGCCCTGGCCGACGATGAGCTGGCGCCAAAGGCCATTGCCATTGTCGAAACGGCGGCCAAGAACCTGGCGGCGCAAACCAATCAAAACTCGAATGACGAACCCGCGGCCAGCTTGCTGATGCTGGTTGGCCGGCACCAACTGCGGCATGGCGATGCCGAGGCGGGCCGCAAGCACTTGCTCGATTACCTGGCGGTTTGCCAGCAGATGAACATGCGCTACGTCGGCGAGTATGGCGTGGTGCGACGCAAGGAGCAATTGGCCAAAGTGGCCACCGAGCTGGCCCTGGCCGACCAATTGGACGAAGCGCTCGACATGCTCGGCCAGTTTTCCGATACGCCCACCAGCGCCAACCAAGGCCAGGCCGGCGTGGCGGCGGCCACCACCGCCGTGCTCCGGCAGCTTGCGCTGCTGCCCGCCGATGAGCGATACGAGAGGCTCAGCAAGTGGTCGCTGCCGGCAAACGACCGCAAGTCGGTGCGGCTGCTGGCAGGCTTCATGCCGCGCGACGCCGTGCCCGAGGCGTTCGCGAGCATCGGCTATGCGCCCCGCGGTCTCACGAATGCCTCGGGCGACCTGGTAAATACGTTCGACCTGCTGGTCGATTCGGCGCGTGAAGCCGGCCAGCTCGACGCGTTGGCCGAGGTGGCCCGGCAGGCTGCCAGCGATGTCGATCAAAAAGTCGAGAATGCCGCGGCCCTTTATGTGCTGGCCGAGTTGGCGCGGGGACGGCCCGAGAACGCCCGGGCGACCGTCAGCTCGCTGACGAAAGAACTCTCGCAAAACATCCCGGCCCAGGAAGACCGATCGAAGCCGACGCCTTGGTCCGATTATCTGGCGGCCAACGTCTGTGCGTCCAACGCGGCCCTGCACGACGTGGGCGGCGAGATGCTAACGAACGTGCTTGCTTACGCTCAGCGCACGCAAGATCATCCGCTGCTTTCGCACTTGCGCATCGACCTGGGCGAGCAAACGGCTCGTCGCGCCGGCGGAGGCCGGTTAATCCATCTCGATCGCCTGGTTCCCTGGCAGCCGGCGGTCTTTCTGTCGGCGGGCTTTCACCGCGGCGGCGCGGCCCGGCCCTGGTGGTCGGTCGACGGCAAGCAGGCCGTCCACGTCGGCGGGGCCGAATCGGATCATCTCATCTTCAATTATCCGCTGACGGGCACGTTTGAGATCTCGGCCGACCTGCTCGACGGACGCTGGGCCGAGGCCAATCTCGGCTATGGCGGTCTCTGTTTGGAGGAATTCACCACGGCCAACTACGCCCTTGTGTATCCCGTCGGTCATCACGAGCAGATTCAACGCACGATGGTTTCGCGGCGCGCCGATGGCTTTAACCGCTACACGATTCAAGTCGAGCCGGGCAGCGTCCGGTTTCTAATCAACGGCCAGCAGGTGTTTCACGAGGCCGATGCCAGCTCGACCGCGCCCTGGCTCGATCTCTTCACCAGCCGCGAACGCACCACCGCCTTCCGCAACGTGCGGATTTCGGGCAAGCCGACCATTCCGCGAGAGGTGCAACTGGTCAAAGGCGACCGGCTCGATGGCTGGCTCGCTCATTTTTATAATGAGAGTCAGCCGCCGCGACTCTATAAGAACAGCCCCAACGATCGCACGAATGGCTATTACCTTTTCAACAACGCGCTGAATGCCAACGACTACGATTGGCGGGCAACCGACGGCGTGATCCACGGCCGCCGCGCCCTGGGCGTGGCCGCCGAGTCGTCGCAAAGCCGGCTGCACTACATGCGGCCCCTCGGCAACGGCGAAACGCTGCGCTACGAATTCTTTTATGAGCCGGATGCGGTCGAAGTGCATCCGGCGCTCGATCGGCTCGTGTTCCTGCTTGCTCCCGAGGGGCTCGCGCTGCACTGGATGACCGACGGCGATGCCGACAGCACGGGCTTGGCGCCCGATAACGTAGCCTCGGAACCCGCCAATCGCCGTGGTGCGAACCGTCTGCCGCTGAAGCCCGGCGAGTGGAACGAAGTCGCTTTGCGGCTGATCGACGGCGGCGTGACGCTGCGCTTGAACGGCCAAGAGGTTGACCACCAGCCGCTCGATCCGACGAACGACCGCCTGTTCAGCTTGTTTCACTTCAAGCACCGCACGGCGGCGCAGGTGCGCAATGTGGTGCTTTCGGGCGACGACTGGCCGGCGGAACTCGACAATGCGCGGCTTGCCAATCTGCTCATGCCGTTTGACGCTGACTGCGAGCTCGACTCCAGCCGGCTTGCCGACGCGCTGCTGGGCGAAGAAAACGTTTATTTAAGCACTTGGGATGTCTGGCGAACCGCGCGAACGCTTCCCGCGGCCGAACGCTATGCGTATCTGCTCGACTGGGTCTTGCCCGATCCGGCGCACGGTTCGGTGGTGCGGCTGTATGGCGATTTCACGCCGACCGATCCCATTCCGGCTACAACAGTGAATCGCTCCGACGCGCAAAGTAGCTCCGACGCTCCGCGGCGGAGTTCGGCGGTCGCCTTGGGCGACCGTTCCCCGTCACGGAGTGCCGGGGCTACCAAGACTGCCGGAACCACCAAGAGCGCCGGGGCGACTTCGCGCATCCACCTCGGCGGTGAATTGGTCGTGCCGGCGATCGAGCTGGTCTCGGCGGCGGCCGAACTGGGCAAGCTTGACGAGCTAAAATCGCGGGTTGACTCGTTTGCACCGGCCGATGTGTTTGCCAGTCGTGGTCAAGCCGCTTTGTTGGCCCTTGTTTACATGGCCGCGAACGATGACGCACGCGCCCAACAGGCATTTCAGTTGCTCGAACCCTCGATCCGCAACGCCAAGAAAGACGAGCCCGAGCACCGGCGTTGGCCGGCGCTGGTGGCCGGTTTCGCCGCGATCGAGCGGAATGAACTGCAACCCATCGCTTTGGCCTTGCTCAACCAGGTCGCCGATGCCAGCCAGGGAACAAGCCAACGCTGGCAACGAATTGCTCGCCACGTTTTCGCGCGGGCCCAGTTGGCGTCGGAACCCGATGGAAACGTGCGCTTTGGCAGGCCGCTGCGCCTCAAATACTGGCACGAAGCTACCCACGCCACGGCCGCCAGCCGCGGCCAGGGATTGCCGCTGGCGCATTGGCAGCATCGGCCCGGCGGTATCAAGCACTACGCGGGGCACGACCGCGATTATCTCTACTTTGCCGTGCCATTGCGAGGCAGTTTCGAGTTAGAAGCCGAGCTGAGCACTTTCGGTTGGCGCGAAATCGAAACCAACTATGCCGCCTTGCTGTTCGGACTGATCTACGACCGCAAGAGCTACTCGCTCTGGAATTTCGAGCGAGCTCGTCCCAACGGCGTCATCGATCCGCCGCTAGGGGAACTGGGCGATTTTTATCACTATCGGTTGCAGGTCAAGGACGGGCAGTACACGGCGATCGTCAATGGGCGGCAGATCTTCAGCGAGCGGCTGCCCGACGAGCCGGATCCCTGGCTGGCGTTTCGCACCGGCTGGGGACCG
>DASVHB010000316.1:0-5381 GCA_036379195.1 Pirellulales bacterium | reverse complement strand
GCTAACAAGGGCTTGGTTGAGGCGAGCCGGTCTAGCTTTCAATCATCGCTCGACCGGGGCAAGCCCGGATCGTGGCGGCGCGTTTCAGACAATTCACCGATTTCGACGGTCAAAACCGATGCCAATATAACCTAACCCCTTCCGGCCGTCTCGACTACGGTTTCGCTCAGCCAGGTGCGGCGGCCGCTGGCGCGTAACCGGCCCGAGGCAATCCAGCGCAGCGCCTCGGGGTAAGCCGTGCGCTCGGCCTCGTGCACGCGGGCCGCCAGCGTCTCGGCCGTGTCGCCGTCGAGCACCGGCACCGCCCGCTGCAACAGAATCGGGCCGTGGTCGTATACGTTGTCGACAAAGTGTACCGTGCAGCCGCTGAGTTTCGCGCCGTAATCGAGCACGGCCTGGTGGACGTGCTGTCCGAAAAAACCTTTGCCGCAAAACGCCGGAATCAGGGCCGGATGGATGTTGATCACGCGCCATTCGAAATCGGGCGGAATCGGCACAAATTTAAGGAAACCGCCCATCACCACCACGTCGGGCTGGGCCACTCGGCAGGCATCAAACACCGCCTGGCCGTATGCCGCGTCGTCGTCGAATTGGCGCCGCTCGATCGCCTGGCTGGCGATGCCCGCCGTGCGGGCGTGCTCCAGTCCGCCCGCCTTTGGGTTGCTCGAAACGACCAACTCGACGCGGGCGTCGAGCCGGCCGGCGGCAATCTGATCGAGCAGGTTGCGCAGCGTGGTGCCGCCGCCCGAGATCAGCACGGCCAATTGCAGCGGCGAACGCCGCGGAAATTCGCGCATCACGTGCCGCTCGCTTGCACGTCGTAGCACAACAGCTTGTCCTGATCGCGCAGAAAGAGCCGCCCGCCGGCGATCACCGGATGCGGCCAGGCCGAGCGGTCGCTCCGCTGGGGCTGGTCGAAACGCCCCGCCAATTCAAACCGTTCGGGCGTCGCTCGCACCAGGCTCATCAAACCCTGCTCGCTACGGCAGTAAAGCATGCCGTCGGCGTAGAGCAGCGAGCACTTGCCGCAACTGCGATCGCGCCATTTGATTTCGCCGGTTTTGAAATCGAGACAGGTGAGCACGCCCGGATCGTCGCTGCCGTAGAGATAGCCGTCGACCAACACCAGCCCGCCGTGATGGTTTTTCATTTCCTTGGTGAAATAGACCTGTTCGGCGTTGAACTTTCGGCCCTTCTTCGTCAGGTGTACCAGCCCGCCGCCCGCCCCATAGCCCGAGGCGGCGAAGACGCTGTCGTCGGCGAACACCGGTGTGGCGCAGTTAGCGGTGCCGTTGGCCGGGGCATCGTAACGCCATAGCAATTGGCCGTTCTTGCCGCTGACGCCAATCACGCCTTGCTTGGTGAACTGCACGAATTGCTTCACGCCGTCGGCCTCGATGGCGATGATCGACGAATAATCGGCCGTGTCGCCGATTTTCGATTGCCAGACGCGCTTGCCGTTGGTCTTGTTCAAGGCCAGCAGGGTGGCCTCGCGGCCGCCGGGCGTACACAGCACCCACGGCCCATCGACCAGCACCGATTCGGAATAACCCCAGCCACCGACCTGGCCGCCAAACTCGCCCGGCAGATCGTGCCGCCAGATTTCTTTGCCGCTGTCGGCATCGACGCACAGCAGATCGCCGTTGAGGCCCAGCGCGTAAACCCGGTTGCCATCGACGGTGGGGGTGCTGCGTGGTCCGGGGTAACCGCCGCCGTCGTGGCGTATCGGGCCCAACACGGCGGCCCAAACGGCGTCGCCCCGCGCCGCGGCATCGAGCGAGAGCACTAGCTCTTGCCCTTCTCGATTGCCCATCACATAGATGCGATCGCCGACGACGCTGGGGGTGGAAAACCCTTCGCCCAGGCCGGTGGCCGTCCAGAGCAGCCGCGGTCCGCCCTCGGGCCATGTGGCGAGCAGACCGGTTTCGGCCGAACATCCGTTTCGTTGCGGCCCGCGCCAAGCCGGCCAATCGCGCGAGCTTTCGGCGGCGCTGCCCGGCAGAGAGATCGAGAGTGAGACGAGTAACGCGAGACCGACGAAGCAGCGCCGCATGGTGCGAGGGTTCCGGTGTTGGCGGGAAAGCCAGATTTTCCCATACGCCGGCGTAGGCCGCAACCCACCCCCCAGGTCGCCTTTCGCTGGATCGCTACCGCATTTGCCGGGGGCGCTCGATCCACAGCGCGATGTCGAAGCGGCGATGGGGAGTGTCTGCCCGGATGACGTGGGCCGGCTCGATGCGCAATTCGCTGAGCACCTTCTTGCCGTCGCGCACGCGGTAGAGAAACAGGCTCGGATCGTCGGTCAGCTCACGCTTGAAGCCGAACCGCGCGGCCATCAGGCCGATCAGCCGGCGCGCATCGCCGGTGGTGCCGAAGAAAGTCATGCGCTGCACGCGCTGATTGCGGTTAAAGTAATAGGTGAGCGAACCCGCCAGGTCGTCGGGGTTGGTGCCGGTGACCAACGGCACGCGGTAGCCCTGCAGCTCGACTTCGGCCAGGCCCGCCGAGACGCGTGGCCAGCGCGCCAGCACCCAGCCCGACGAAACGTCCCAGCGAAACACTTGCCCCAGGTCGTCGAAGGTAGGGCCGGGCGGCGTTGTTCCGGCGCGAAGTGTGTCACCCGGTGCGCCTGCGGCCGGCGAAGGCACGGGCGAGGCAACTTCGGGCGGGTCTGCCGGGTTGGCCTTTTTTGACGATCCCAGCGAAGACGAAAACAGGTAGGGCAGCCCGATCGAGCCGAACAGCATCATGGCGAACCAAGTACGGCTGAACATCGGTCGATCCGAATCGGTAGCGGTCGGGCGTGCCGGCGAAGCATCGGCTAATATCGGTTCGCCGCGGCGCTGAATTCGGCCGAGGTTTGCCGCCGCGAGCAAACCGAACAATCGGCGCGGCCGGCATGGCCGCGGCGTATGCAACCGTGAATCATTCCATCAGCGATTATCAGTGGCTCGTCGGACCCGCCGCGGGAAGCCTCTTGTCGGAGCTGGCCAATTCAGACGGCGACCCGCTGGCCGATGCCGCGCGGTTGCGCAAAACGCTGACCGCCGCGCGAGTTCATCTGCTGCTCGAACAAGCCGCGCTGCGGCGGCGAGCACGGCGCAAATTCGCCGCCGCCGAGCGGATGTTTTTTACGCCCGTCGGCCTGGAACAGGCCACAGATGAAATCGTGGCCGCCTACAAGGCCGGCCGTTTCGCCGCCGAACAAATTGTCTGGGATTTGTGCTGCGGCATCGGCGGCGATCTGCTCGCGCTGGCGCGGCGCGGCCCGGCGGCCGGCGTCGATCGCGACGCCGTCACGGCGATCTTCGCCGAAGCAAATTGCCGCGACTTGGCGGCGGAGATTCGGTATTCGGTCGCCGTGCAAACGGGAGACATCGCAAATGTCGAGCTATCCCAGTCGATGGCCTGGCATCTCGATCCCGATCGCCGTTCGCTCGGGCGGCGTACGACCCGCGTCGAACAATACGAACCTGGCTTGCCGATCATCGAACGCCTGTTGGTGCGCGGCGGCGCGGCAGCCATCAAACTGGCGCCGGCGGCCGCGCCACCGGCAAGCTGGCAAGCCGAGGCGGAACTCGAATGGATCAGCCGCGACGGCGAGTGCCGCCAGTTGGTCGGCTGGTTTGGGCGAGTGGCGCACGCGCCCGGCAGGCGGCGCGCCACGATCGTTGGCGACGGTGAGTTCCGCTCTTTAACCGGCGACGCTGACGCCGCGCTGCCGGTGGCCAGGCAAATCGGCCGTTATTTGGCCGAGCCCGACGCCGCCGTGTTGGCCGCCGGACTAACGGGCGTGTTGGCCGCCGAGCACGGCCTGGCCGCCCTGGCGCACGGCGCCGTCTATCTCACCGGCGATCGAGCAACGCCCGACGCGGCCTTGCGCTGGTTCGAGGTCACCGATCTGGCGCCGTTTGATCTTAAGCGGTTTAAGACGCTGTTGCGCGAGCGCGGCATCGGCCGGTTGGAAGTGAAGAAGCGCGGCGTGGATCTCGATCCGGCACGACTGGCGCGCCAACTGCGCGTGCCGGGCGATCGCGCCGCCACGCTCTTGTTGGCCCGCATGGGCGAAAACGTGATGGGCATTCTCGCACAGCGCGTGACCTAAGTAGGTGCGACTCGCTGCGCTCGACCCCTCTACGTCTCTCCACGTCATCGCCTCGTCTGTGCCTCTTCGGCGGCCCTTCACGAAACGGCACGGAGTCCGTTCCCCAAAGACGTCGAGAGCCGCAGCATGGCCTCGGCGGTGGAGATGCGCGGTTCGTACCCGAAATCGCAGCGGGCCCGGTCGATGTTGAAATAATGCGATCGTCCGAGCTGAGCGGCCAAAAAACGAGTCATGCGCGGTTCTGAACTCCGGCGCGCCAGGCGATGGGCGGCTTCGAGGCTGGCGCCGATGGCCCAGGCCGCCGAAAGCGAGATGCCGCGCTTCACCGGCGGCAACCCGGCCAGGGCCAACAGTTCGTCGATCCATCGCCAGCAATTCACCGGCTCGCCCTGGCTGATGAAGTAAGCCCGCCCGGCGACGGGTGAATCGATCGCCAACCGATCGGCGGCTTGCCAATGCGCGGCGGCGGCGTTCTCGACAAACACCATGTCGATCAGATTTCGTCCGTCGCCCACGCGCAGCAGTTTGCCGGCCCGTGCCCGATCGATCAGCCGCGGCACAAGTTGGCGGTCGCGCGGTCCCCAGATCAAATGCGGGCGCAGCGCGCAGGTGGCCAATTCGCCGCGGCCGTTGGCCGCCAGCACCGCTTGTTCGGCCAGCGCCTTGGTGTGCGGATAGTGGCACAGCCAGCGTTTGGGGTAAGGCGCCGATTCGTCGATGCCGCACTGGTCGCCGCCGCCGAAGGTGACGCTAGGGCTGCTGGTGTAAACTAAGCGTTTGACGCCGTGCAGCACGCAGCCGTCGATGACGTGCCGCGTGCCGAGCGTATTGATTTCATAAAAATGCCGCCACGGTCCCCAGATGCCCGCCACGCCGGCCACGTGATAGACCGTATCGACCTGCTGGCAGGCGTCGGCGGTGGCTTTGGCATCGCGGAGATCGGCGATCACGATCTCGACCTCCAGCCGCTCAAGCTCGGGCGTGGGGCGGCGGCAGAGCGCCCGCACCCGGTCGCCACGGGCAACAAGCTGCTCGACCAGGTAAAGGCCCAAAAAGCCGGCGGCGCCGGTCACCAGGCAATGATTCATTTTTCTAGAACGGATTAATCGTGTGTTCGCTTGCGCTCTCCTCCGATGGCTGGGGCAGAGCCGCGGCACACGGACCGGAGTGGAGCGCGAGGTCGTCGCGGCGATGCCCCAGTGGCGCCGCTACCGGGGCATCGCTGGCCGAAATTATCGTTTGGCAACCAACCCCAAAACGCGGTCAGCTTCTGCCC
>DASVHB010000315.1:0-3779 GCA_036379195.1 Pirellulales bacterium | reverse complement strand
TGCCCAAGGCGAATCGCCACTGTGTCGAGGGTTGATAGAACAACACCGCCCGTCCGTCGAATAAATAGGCGTTGTGATTGAGCGAGTGGCGAAAATCGGCGTTGATTTGCGGCGTAAATCCAAGCTGCCAGTTCCACGGCCCTGGCTGCGCCGACGACAATTGAAAATCGGACTTGATTTGGTCGACGTCGGGCGGCAGAGCGACTCCGCTGGGACCGGTCCAAAACGATGAATTCCAGGTCGGGGTCCAAGCCAGGATATAGCGGCCGCCGATCGCTCGACTGAATTGCATCCAGGCATTCCACTGCAAATCTTGAAACGAGCCCGTCGTGCCGCGCACCGCCGATGTCGGCAAATAGGTAAAGTCGTCATAGGAATAGGCGTCGAAGCGGTAAGGCTGATTCCCCCGGTTTCCATAGGCGAATTGGTTGCTGAACGGGTCATAGTAGTTCAACAACAACCAGTCGCGCCCCGCTTCGGACGCCGGATCCCAAGGCCGCAACGGCTCGACAGGCGGGACGGGCGCAGCTTCGCCGCCGATGTCGAGTCGCTTGAAGAACCGCGAGGCCGATGGCAATTCATCCGGCGGCGACGTGGAAGATCGGAAGGGATCAGAAAACAGGTCGTTGTGTCGCCCTTGAAGTTGAAGCCCCGCGTCCGCGGGCGGACTTGCTGCAAACCAACTCGGGCCGCCCGCCGCGGGTCCGCCAGGCATCGACGGCAGGCGAGGCTCGCTTAGGCCAGCCCGGCGCGGGGGCTGTTGCGGCAGGGAGGATCCCGGGGGAGTAAGCGGCCGTTGCGGTGCTGAAGGCCGCCGCTGCGGGGCGAGTGGCGGCCCGGTAATGGGGCCACGCGCAGGCGCCGCTGGCTCTGCGGCCGGCGGCCAACGATGCGGGGGCGCACCCTCCACAACACTTCGCGGAGGGGCCATGGCGCGCAACGGCGCAGCCGGACTCGCCGATGGATCGGCGCCGGTGGCAATCACAATAACAGCAATGGCGATGCCCAAAGTGAGAAGGCCCGTGACAATTCAGTGCTAGTATTCCATCGTGGCCAGCCAATTGCGGAATCTGGCCCACTTGCTCATTTCGCGGCGGGGAAAATAGCTGCGGTGCGGCAGGCCGAAACGGCGCTCGAAGGCGAACAGCACCGAAATGTTGTGCATCACGTGCTCGCCGTTGCCGCCCTGATTGCTGCCGAAGATCACGTTGTCGGTCACGTCGAGCCGCAGAGCGTTGAGATTGTTGAGGCGGTATTTCACGCCCACCGCGAACGGCATGGTGATGAGCTGCTGATGCCACTCGCGGCCGTGGTCGTCGATATAACCCAAATCGACCAGCCCCATGCCCAGCATGGCGAAGGGCCGCCACTTGGTGTCGCCGAAGGGATAAAACATCAGGTCGGCGTCCCAAAACAGAAAGTTCTCGTGAGCGGGAATCAGCGGGTGCAGCGTGTCGTTGAGCGTGGCACGCACGTACCCCAGCCGCGTCTCGGCGCCCCAGCGCGGGGCGACATCCCAACCCCACCGCCCGCCGAACAGATTGCCGACGCCATGGTGAATCAGATCGTGGACCGGCTCGTTGACGTTGATGACGCCGGTGAATTTTTCGAAGTAGAGCGGATATCGCATCCAGGTTCCGGGCTGGCGGCGCAACTCCTGTCGCCGCTGACGCCAGCGCTGCCAAAGCGAACTGGGCGGAGCGGGCAGCGACGGAACCGCCTCAACCCGGTGATCGTCGAACGCGTCTGCCGCGATGCGAGGATGGCGGTCGAGCCAATCGACGTCGCCGGGCTGCCAGCGCGGGGGCGTTACCACGTAGAGCGGCTCAACATTGCTTTCGCCGGCGAACTCCGCCGCGATCGAGCGATCGAGCGGGCCGCTTCGCCGCTCAGCCGTGTCGAACATCGAAGGCGCATCGTCGCTCGGAAACGATATGCGCTTGGTTTCTTTCGGCGGAAACGAACCGCCTTGACCCGACTGCTGTGCGCGAGCACCAGCCACCAAGGCTGCCCAGGTTAGGCTGGCGGCGCAGAGAATCTCCAGGCGATGGCAGACGATGCCCATGTTGGCTAAGCGTAGCGGAATGGGCTACCCGGCAAAATGGCGGTTTGTCGCGCGGGGTTCGACGCTCTAAACTCAGTGTTGGCAGCGGTTTGTGTTGACGGCTCGTGGCTGGTGGTTGGTGGCTGGTGGCTGGTGGCTGGTGGCTGGTACGAAATGTCAGTCCCCTGTCCCCCGATCCCCAGCCCCAACCCATTTCCCTCTTTCCTGGCGGCGCAGAGCAAGATAGGCTTGCTAAGAGCGTCGCGGCGATGGCCGCCGCCTGACGCGGGTCATGGTTTGACGAGGTTTGCTCCTCATGGATATTGTCTTCGAGTTTCTCGGCGGCATCGCCGATGGCATGCGCGTGGCCAGTCCCGCGCACGAGGCCGCTCAATTCTTTCAGCTCACCGGGCAAGGATCGGTGGGCGCCCAGTTGCGTGGCTTTTCGCAGGAGGTGGCTCAGCAGGGCGTCACGCCTCGGCTGCACACCTACGAAGTGGTCGAGCGCCTCAACGACGGCGGCGTGATTCACGTCCGCGCGAAATATTTGCCGTAACCGCGATCTGAAGGCTGGCCGAAGCTATGCCGAACCTAGCCGGCCCAAATCCTCAAAAAACCCTGGATACGTCTTGGCGGTGCAATCGGGATCGCGAATCACGACGCCCGGCTGACCAAGGCCGACCAGCGCCAGGCTCATCGCCATGCGATGATCTTGATAGGTGTCGATCGACGCCGCGTGCAACGGGCCAGGCGTGATGCGCAGGCCGTCGGGCAGTTCGTCGACCGTCGCTCCCAGCTTTCGCAGCTCGGTGGCGAGCGCGCCGATCCGATCGGTTTCTTTATGGCGAATGTGCCCCACGCCGGTGATGGTGGTGGGGCCTGCGGCGAACAGCGCCACCGCCGCCAGCGTTTGTACTGTGTCGCTGACGGCGTTCATATCGATCGTGATGCCGCGCAGCTTGCCTCCTGTCACGGTGATGCGATCGTCGCCGTGACCCACACGGCAGCCCATCTGCGCCAGCGCATCGACAAACGTCACGTCGCCCTGCAAACTGGCACGGCTAAGACCCTCGACCGTCACCTCGCCGCCGGTGATCGCCGCCGCCGCGAAAAAATAGCTGGCGGCCGAAGCGTCTGGCTCAATCGCATAGCGGCAACCGCGATAGCGCACTCCGGCGGGCACATCGAACCGGCGCAGCCCGTCGTGCGCCACATCCACGCCAAACGCCTTCATCACCGCCAGCGTCATGTGGACATAAGGCTGTGAGACGAGGGCGCCTGACACGCTGAGCGTCACGGGCTGCCGAGCGTAGGGGGCCGCCATCAACAGCCCGCTGAGAAACTGGCTGGAAATATCGCCGCGGATGGTAGCCTCGCCGCCCGGCAAGCCCGCCGCCTTGACCATCACCGGCGGAAAGCCTTCCGCCGCCTCGCAGCGAGCGTCGACGCCCAATTGCCGTAGCGACTCAATGAGGTCGCCGATCGGCCGTTCGCGCATGCGTGGCGTACCATCGAACCGAAAGACGCCGCTGCCGAGACTGACCATCGCGGCCAAAAATCGGATGGTGGTGCCGCTATTGGCCACGTAAAGATTTGCCGGCGGCACGACGAGTTTGCCGCCTTGACCGTATACGGTCAGCGACCGCGCGGCGGCGTCATGCTCGATGGCGATGCCCAATTGCCGCAGCGCATTGGCCATGACCTGCGTGTCTTCGCTGTCGAGCGCGCCGGCCAG
>DASVHB010000314.1:0-5363 GCA_036379195.1 Pirellulales bacterium | reverse complement strand
TGCGATTTCCGGCACAAGGCCACCGGCGGCGAGCCGCTCGACGCCCCCGCGGGCAGCTTGCCGGCGCTGCTGGTCGGCACGCCCGAGCGACCGATTCCCGCCGAGCACACCGCGCGTATCCGCCTGCATTATTTCGAGGGGATGAGCAAAGACGACGCTCCGGCGATCGCCTGCTGTTCGGCGAGGATGGAGTTTCACGGGGCACCGCTGGAGCGAACGTGGGTCAAGCTAGCCGACGACGCCAAGCCAGGCCAGAGCCAAGTGACCGTAGCCGAGGCGGTCGCCGGCTGGCGCGTGGGCGACGAGCTAATCGTCACGGCGTCGCAGCGCGGCAAGGGGTTTGGTTCGTACCGCGCCGGCGCGCGGCGAGCCAGCGAGGCCCAAACCGAAACGCGCCGCGTCGCCGCCATCGACGGCCAGACGCTGACGCTCGACAAGCCGCTCGAGTTCGCGCATGCCGGCACGGGCGAGTTCCGCAGCGAAGTGGCGAACCTGTCGCGCAACGTGATTGTCGAAAGCGCCGATCCCGGCGGCGTGCGCGGGCACACCGTCTATCACCGGTTCAGCCGCGGCGGCATCAGCTACGCGCGGTTCGCCCATCTGGGCAAAGAGGGCGTGCTCGGCCGCTACGCCATCCATTTTCACCTGGTGGGCGACACCATGCGCGGCGGCAGCGTGCGCGGCGCCGCCATCGTCGATTCGCACAACCGCTGGATCACCGTCCACGGCACGCAGTATTTGGTGATCCGCGATTGCGTCGGTTTTCAGAGTGTCGGGCATGGCTTTTTTCTGGAAGACGGCAGCGAGGTCTACAACCTGCTCGACCACAACCTGGGCGTGCAGGCCTTTCGCGGCAAGCGGTTGCCCGACCAGGTGTTGCCCTTCGACGAAAACGAGGGCGCGGCGTTTTGGTGGGCCAACGGGCGGAACACTTTGGTGCGAAACGTCGGCTGCGAAAACGACCAATACGGCTTTCGCTACGACATGCAGCGCACTTCGGGCTTCGACCCCGTGCTGCCGATCGTGCAGGCCGACGGCTCGAAAAAGCCGGTCGACGTGCGGACGATTCCCATTTGGCGGTTCGACGACAACGAGGCCCACACCAGCTTTGCCGGCATGGTGGTCGCCGCTAACGGCGGCAACCAGCCCGACGTGCCGATCGAAGATCAGCAAACGCTCGAACAGATCCGCAAGGTCGATTGGACCGGCCCCGATACGCGCCATCCGCACGTGATCCGCCGCTTCACGGTTTGGAACGCCCATTATGCTTTTCGGCCCCACAGCCCCGCGATGCTGATCGACGGGCTGCGGATCGCGCACGCCACCTACGGCGTTTATCGCCCGGCGTTCGAAAACCACGTCTATCGCGACGTGCATCTTTCCGATATCGGGCCCGAGCCGTTCAACCGCGGCATGGACGACGCCAGCGCCCAGACCGGCAGCATTACGGTCGACGGCCTGACGATCGACGATTTTCGCGGCGGCGACCAGCGACACCCGATCGTTCACATGAGCGACAACGATCTATCGGGCGGGTCGGAGAGCCACTTTCGCAACGTGGTTTGGAAAAACGACGACGGGCGACGACCGCTTTTCAATCGGGGCGGATCGGTGCGCGTCGATCCGATCGTACCGGCGGGCGTGCCGTATTTCGTCCACGACTTTTTCGGCCCCGGCCGCCACGCGCGGATCGTCAGCACCAAGGCCAAAGACCTGCTGGCCGACGGCAATCAATACCGCACGGCGCCGCCTTTGACCGGCGACGAATCGGTGGCGGCCGAGGTGACCGGCGTGGCATGGCCGCGGTTGCTCGACGAGATCGACGATGAGCCTCCGGCGACCATCATTCTGTCGGCCGTGAACGAAAACGGCCGGCTGGTCGTGCGTGGAGTCGCGCACGACAACGGCGAGATAGCCGCCGTCGAAGTGAACGGCGCCCCGGCCGAGCTGACCGCTTCGGCCAGCGGCGTCGTCGATTGGCAGGCGACGCTCGCGGCTGACACCGCTGGACCGATCGCCGCCTTTGCCAAAGACCGGGCCGGCAACATCGAGCAGACCGCGCATCGGCTGCGATTCGAGGAGTAGACTGGATTCAAAACAAGCTAGGGCGTCTAACGGAGGGTTCACATGCCGCTGCGCGACCACTTCCATCCGCCGGTCAATAAGCGAAGATCTTGGGAAGGCTTTCACGGCGCTTGGCCGACCATGATCGTTATGGCACTGGGCCGCAAACTGCCGCCCCAGTACGTGGCAGAGCCGCGGGTCCATTTGGGAGCGTATTATGAAATTGATGTAGGGTCGTTTGAAGAGGACGCCCCGGCCGAAGTTGCCCACGTCACGAACGCGCAGGAGGGTGCCGTGGCAACCGCGATCTGGGCGCCGCCGAAACCGACGTTGACTGTTGCCACCAACTTCCCAGATCAATATGAGTACGAGGTGCGCGTCTATGACACGACGAACGAGCGCCGCCTGGTGGCCGCCGTCGAGATTGTCAGCCCGGCCAACAAAGATCGGCCTGCGCACCGGCGATTGTTTGTCGCCAAATGCGCAGCGCTGCTGGCACAGCAGATTTGTGTCGCCATCGTCGATCTGGTGACGACACGCCAGTTCAACCTGTATGCCGATCTGCTGGATCTGATCGGTGAGAACGACCCCTCTCTGGCGCCCGGTCCGCCGCCGCAGTATGGGGCGGTCTGCCGCTTTCGCCGCGACGACGAGGCGCCGCGATTGGAGACCTGGGCGCACCCGTTCGTCGTTGGGCAGGCGTTGCCCACGCTGCCGCTTTGGCTGGCCGACGACCTGGCGGTGCCCCTTGAACTGGAGGCCAGCTATGAGGAGACGTGCCGGATACTTCGCATTGGCTGAGGCGTTCGATTTTTTTATTGGAACGATTTGGCCATCTCGGTCGTCTGATGTAACGGGCAAATGCTCGGCTCGTTCATCGCTTTGATAGAGGAGGCCCGTTCCATGTTCCGCTTCGCACGTCGCCGGCTGTCGACCTCGGCATTGTTCGTATTGGTTGCTTTCACCGGTTGGTCTGCCGCCCGGCCCGCCGCCGCGCAAGGGCTGCTGATCAATATCCATCCGGCCCAGCACGTGCGGTTGCCAAGACCCACGGTGCATCCGACGCCGATGCCCCAAGCGAGTTATAAAATCCGCGCGCTCGACGTGCAGGTGAAGTTGCAAGAGCAGATTGCCCGTGTGCAGGTTTCGCAATCGTTTGTGAACACCGGCAGCGCGCCCCTGGAAGTGTGCTTTGTGTTTCCGCTGCCGTACGACGGGGCGATCGACCAGCTTACGCTGCTGGTCGATGGCAAAGAGTTTCCCGCCCGGCTGCTGCCCAAAGACGAAGCCCGGCAAACCTACGAGGCCATCGTGCGCAAAAACCGCGACCCCGCGCTTTTGGAGTGGCTAGGCACGGGCATGTTTCAGACCAGCGTCTTTCCGGTGCCGCCGGGCGCCGAGCGAAAGGTGACGCTGCGCTATTCGCAGCTCTGCCGCAAAGATCACGGGCTGACCGACTTTTTGTTCCCGCTTTCGACCGCCAAGTACACCTCGCACGCCATCGAGCAGATGAACATTCAAGTGGCGATCGAGACCAAGGGCGACCTGAAAAACGTCTACAGCCCCACGCACGCCATCGAGCTGAAACGCGACGCGCACCACGCCACCGTCTCGTTTCAGGCAGCCAACCAGGTGCCGCAGTCCGATTTTCGGCTGTTGTACGACGCCGAGTCGGGCAAGCTCGGCGCCAGCGTGCTCAGCTATCGCCCGCAGGCTGGCGACGACGGATACTTTCTGCTGCTCACCACGCCGGCCATCGAACGAGCCGCCGAACGCCCCAAGAAGACCGTGGTGTTCGTGGTCGATCGCTCGGGCAGCATGAGCGGGCAGAAGATCGAGCAGGCCAAGGGGGCGCTGAAGTTCGTGCTCAACAATCTGCGCGAGGGCGATCTGTTTAACATCATCGCCTACGACAACGCGGTCGAATCGTTCCGCCCGGAATTGCAACGGTTCGACGACGCCAGCCGGCAAGCGGCGCTGGGGTTCATCGAGGGCGTCTATGCCGGCGGCAGCACCAATATCGACGGAGCGCTGGCGGCCGCGCTGGCGCAACTGCGCGATTCGTCGCGGCCCAGCTACGTGCTGTTCATGACCGACGGCCTGCCGACGGCGGGCGAAGTGAACGAGATGAAGATCGTCGGCAACTCGCAAACGCATAACCAAGTGCGAGCCAGAGTGGTGACCTTTGGCGTCGGCTACGACGTCAACAGCCGGCTGCTCGACAAGCTGGCGCGGCAGAATTTCGGGCAGAGCGAATACGTGCGGCCCGACGAAAACATCGAAGAGCGCGTCAGCCGGCTCTATCAGAAGATCGAGGCGCCCGTGATGACCGACGTGGCCATCCGCTTCGCCCTCGACGCTTTGCCGGCCGAGGCGGGCGAACCGGTCAATCGCACGTATCCGCGGCAAATCACCGACCTGTTCGAGGGAGACCAGTTGGTGCTGGTCGGCCGCTACAAAAAGCCCGGCACGGCCAAAGTAACCATCACCGGCAGCGTCGGCGGCAAGCAGCAAAGCTTCGACTTTCCCGCCGAGCTGGTGGCCGAAAGCAAGGACGAATCGTTTGGGTTTGTCGAAAAGCTGTGGGCGGTCCGCCGGGTGGGTGAAATCATCGACGAAATCGATCTGCAAGGCCGCAACGACGAGCTGGTCAAGGAACTGGTCGAGCTTTCGACGCGGCATGGCATCATGACGCCGTACACGTCGTTTCTGGCCGACGAAAATGTGTCGTTGCGAGCGCTTTCGCTCAACACCGACCGGGCCAAGGAAAACCTGAGCCAGCTTGATGAAACCTCGGGCTATGGGGCCTTTTACCAGCGGCGCATGAAAAACTCGCTCCAGCGAGAACGAGTGGCGAACAACGGCCGGCTGCCCGCGTTGCCGGCGCCAGCGGCAACGGAAGCGAAGGCCATGGCAGGCGGGGCCCGGCAGGCGGGGCGCGCGCTGCCAGGCCTGGCGGCCGCGGGAGCGGCGGGCCCGCGCAGCGAGGCCGAAGCGAGCATGGAGGAAGCCGTCGAGACCGTGCGTAACGTCGGCGCCAAGTCGTTCTATCGTCGCGGCGGCCAATGGGTCGATTCGACCGTGACCGAGGCGCAGCAGAAAAACGCCCAGCGCGTCAGGCAGTTCAGCGACGACTATTTCAAGCTGGCCAACCGGCACGGACGCAAGCTCTCGCAATATCTGGTGTTCGACGAACCGTTGCTCGTCGAGCTCGACGGTACGGCGTACCTGATTGAACCAGGGGAATGACGCGCGGAAGTCGAACGGATCTGTTTTATCAGGGCGAAGGAAGACCTGTT
>DASVHB010000313.1:0-2703 GCA_036379195.1 Pirellulales bacterium | reverse complement strand
ATTCTTGCAGGCGATGCTGCAAGTGTGGCAGCCAATGCACTTGTCGAGGTGAAAGACCATTCCGATCTGAGCGCGCACGTCCATCTCGTTCTCCTTGGGTGAATCACCATTTGAGGTCGGGCAGCTTGCGCACGAGAATGTGCGTGTCGCGGTTGCAGCCGACCGGCCCCCAATAGTTCAAGTGAAAAGTGAATTGCCCGTATCCGCCGGCCATGAGATTTGGCTTGAGCCGCACGCGCGTGAGGCTATTGGTGCCGCCGGCCCGCCGATAGCCGCGCAACGGCGACTTGGGCACCGAGAGCGTGCGTTCGGGCGAGTGGTACTGGATGCAGACGCCGCGCGGAATGCGGGCCGAGACCGCGGCCCGCGTCACCACCACGCCGTGATCGTTGTGGACCTCGACCCAATCGTTGTCGTCGATTTCCAACTCGGCGGCGTCGCGGTCGTTCAGCCACAGCGGCTCGACGCCGCGCGAGAGCGTCGTCATGCGCTGATTGTCGCTAAAGGTCGAGTGGATGTGCCACTTGCCGTGCGGCGTCAGATAATTGAGCATCTTCGTGATGCCCACTTCACGGCTGAAGCGCAGGTCGGCGTATTGGACCGGCGCCGGCTTGAGCTTGAAGGTCGGCAGGTGCTCGCCGAACTCGATATAGAGCGGATGATCGAGATACAAGTGCTGCCGGCCGGTGAGCGTCCGCCACGGAACGAGACACTCGACGTTATAGGTAAATGGCGAGTACGAGCGGCCGTTCTCGATCAGCCCCGACCAGACCGGACTGTTGATGAACCGCCGCGGCCGGGCCTGCAAATCTTGAAAATCGGCCCGCATCCCGCGGTTCTTTTCGGCGAGGTGCGCCAGAGGCAGCCCGACTTGCTCCTCCAGGCTCTTGTACGAGCGGTACGAAAGCTCGCCGTTGGTCACCGTGGCAAAGCTGAGAATGACGTTGCAGACCTGCTCGTCGTCGGCCAACGACGGGTACTTGCCGCCGGCCCACGAGACCGTCGGACGCGTTTGTAACTCAAGATCGTATTGATCGTCGACGGCGTAGTTCGTGCCGTGTACGCCCAGACCGTGCTCGCGCACGCGCGGGCCGAACGAGACAAACTGGTTGTAAAGATTGGCATAATCGCGGGTGACGATTTTCAACCCCGGCATCGTCTTGCCGGGAATGGCTTCGACTTCGCCCTTCAGCCAATCGGCCAGGCGAGGCTGGGCAATTTCGGCGGGAGAATCGTGGCCCAGCGGCACCGCGATCACGTCGCGCACCGGTGCGGGGAAATGTCGGGCCGCCAATTCTGAAAACTTCCGCGCGATGGCGCGAAAGATTTGCCAATCGCTCTTCGACTCCCAACAGGGCGGCACCGCGGGCGTGAGCGGGTGAATGAAGCTATGCAGGTCGGTGGTGTTGAGATCGGCCTTCTCGTACCAGGTGGCCGCCGGCAACACCAGGTCGGAGTAAAGGGCCGAGGTGTCCATGCGGAAGTTCAGATCGACGATCAGGTCCATTTTGCCCAGCGGCGCTTTGTCGTGCCAGGTGACCTCCTTGACCGAATCGCGGGCGATGTCTTCGGCGATGGCGTTGGTGTGCGTGCCCAGGTAGTGCTTGAGAAAATACTCGTGCCCTTTGGCGCTGGCCAGCAAAGCGTTGCCGCGCCAGATATACCAGACGCGCGGCCAGTTTTCCTCGGCGTCGGGATCTTCGACCGCGAAGCGGAGCTGGCGGCTCTTGATCTGGTCGGCGGTCCATTGCAGCACTTCTTCGTCGGAGTGCGCGCCGGCGCGCTCGGCGTCTTTGACGAGCTCGATCGGGTTGCGGTGAAACTGGGGATAAAAAGGCAACCAGCCGTTGCGCACCGCGCGCACTTGCAGGTCCATCGTGTGGCCGCGCGCGAGTGAGCCTTCGCCAGGGCCGGCGGGAACCGCGTTGTAGTCGGTGAATTCTTTCTCGTAGCGCCACTGATCGGTGTGAACGTAGTGCCAGCTCGGCGCGTTTTGAAGCCGTGCGGCCGGGCACCAATCGCCGGCGAAAGCGATGGCCGTCCACGGCTCGACGGGGGCCAGCTTTTCTTGCCCCACGTAGTGCGCCAGGCCGCCGCCATTCACGCCCACGCAACCGCAGAACAGCAGCGCCTGGATGCCGGCGCGATACATCAGGTTGTTGTGATACCAATGGTTGACGCCGGCGCCGATGATGATCATGCACTTGCCTCGCGTTAGTTCGGCGGTTTTGGCCCACTCGCGCGCGAAGCGGATCAAAACGTCGCGCTTCATGCCGGTGTACTTCTCCGACCAGGCGGGCGTGTAAGGCGCGGTCTCGTCGTCGTAGTCGACGGGATATTCACCCGGCAGCCCGCGCGACACGCCGTGCTGGGCCATCAGCAGGTCGTAGACCGTCGTCACGAGCACCGTCTCGCCCGAGGCAGTTTGCAGGCGCCGAACGGGCACGCCGCGCTCGATGGTTTTTCCCTCGCCGAAATCGTCGAAGCGAACTTGCGCGACGGCATCGCAGCTATTGAGAAACGTGAGGGTGGGGTCGATCGCGCCGCCGTCGACGCTGTCTTTCAGCTCCAGGTTCCATTTTCCCCGCTGTGTTCCCCAGCGATCGCCGACGCTGCCCAGCGGCACTTTGGGGCGCTGGTCTCGGGCGTCCCACATCAGAAATTTCCACTCGCCGTTTTCGACGTCTCGATATTGCGGCAGCC
>DASVHB010000312.1:0-6113 GCA_036379195.1 Pirellulales bacterium | reverse complement strand
CGCGTGGCGGCCGGCGGCGTTGCCGGTGGGGCATTTCGGCGATGTGCCAGACGCCAGTTTTACAGGACCATTTTGAGGAAGCGTTCACCTACTTATGTTCGACGTCTGATCGACTTTGACCATTAAGATCGGTAATCGCGACCGTAGGGCGACCTTCCTAGGTCGCGCACCAGGGAGCACTTTGAAGCGCATGGACGACCTAGGAAGGTCATCCTACAGACCGTAACGACGAATCGCCAGGAAAAGGAACATCACACTCCGCAATGCCAAAGTTTCACCGCGTGGCCGTCATCGGCAGCAACTCGTTTTCGGGCAGCGATTTCATCGACCTGCTGCTGGCCGATCCTGACCGGCGTGTGATCGGCATCAGCCGATCGGCGGAGAAAGGCCCGGTCTATTTGCCGTATCTGCGCTGGAATGACGGCCGCTTCGCCTTCCATCAATTCGATCTGAACCATCACACCGACGAGATTCTCGCCGCGCTCGACCGCTTCGAACCGGAGGCGGTGGTCAATTTCGCCGCCCAGAGCGAAGTGGCGCCCAGTTGGCAACACCCGGAGCACTGGTTTCAGACCAACGTCGTAGCGCTGGCCCGCTTGCTCAATCCGCTCAAAGAACGCCGGTATCTGAAGCGGTATGTTCATATTTCGTCGCCCGAAGTGTATGGCACCTGCGTCGGCCAGGTCACTGAAGAGACGCCGATGAACCCCAGCACGCCCTACGCCGCGTCGAAGGCCGCCGCCGACTTCTTTTTGGCGACGCTGGTCAAGAACTTCGAGTTTCCGCTGGTGACCATTCGGGCGACGAACGTCTATGGCGCCCACCAGCAGCTTTGGAAGATCATTCCGCGGTCGGTCATCTACTTGCTGACCAACCAAAAGATTTCGCTGCACGGCGGCGGTGCGGCCGTCAAGTCGTACATTCACATTCGCGATGTGTCGCGGGGCGAGCTGCTGGCCATGGAGCGAGGCCAGCCGGGGCGAATGTATCATCTTTCGCCCGATCGCGGCTACGCGGTGCGCGACGTGGTGCGGCGTGTTTGCGAGCTGCTGGGCCGCGACTTCGAGCGGTCGGCCGCCGCGGTGGGCGAACGGCTCGGCCAGGACGCGGCCTATGTGATCAACTCTTCCCGCGCTCGGCAAGAACTGGGTTGGCGGCCCGAGATCGATCTCGACCGGGGGCTGCGGGAAGTCGTCGAATGGGTCGAAGCCCAATGGAAAGACATCTGCACCCAGCCTTTGGAGTATCGCCACGCGGCGTAGGAGACGCATGAAACTTTCCGACTTTGTGGCGGCATTCGTCTCACGGCAAGGCGTGCGGCATGTGTTCGCCGTCTCGGGCGGGGCTTCGCTGCACCTGATTCACTCGCTGGCCGATACGCCGGGCGTAAGCTTTCTTTGCCCGATGCACGAGCAGGCAGGGGCCATGGCCGCCGACGCCTATGCCCGCGTCACTGGAAATCTGGGCGCCGCCATCGCCACCAGCGGTCCCGGCGCCACCAACCTCTTAACCGGCGTCTGTTGCGCCTATTACGACTCGGTGCCGGTGCTATTCATCACCGGGCAAGTTTCGACGTTTCGCGCCAAGGGCGATACCGGCGTTCGGCAGATCGGCTTTCAGGAAACCGACACCGTCGAGGTGTTTCGCCCGGTCACCAAATACGCCTGCCGAGTCGATCGGCCCGAACGCATTCGCTACGAGCTGGAGAAGGCGTGCCATCTGGCGCGGGAAGGCAGGCCGGGACCGGTGCTCATCGATATTCCCGACGACGTGCAACGGGCAAACATCGACCCCGAGACACTCGCGGGTTACATGGCGCCTGCCGCAACCTCGCCCAACGCCGAACTGAACGAGCGGGCGGCCCAGTGCGCGCAATGGCTCGGCGAAGCGAGCCGGCCAGTGGTGGTGCTGGGCTGGGGCGTGCGGCTGGCCGGGGCGGGCGAGCTGGCCCGGCAAGTGATTGAGCGGCTCGGCGTACCGGTGGCGCCCACCTGGGCCTTGGCAGATTTGTTTGAGTCGGATCATCCCTTGCGCATCGGCACTTTCGGCACGCACGGCACGCGGCACGCCAACTTCGCCCTGCAAAACTCCGACCTGATTCTTTCGATCGGCTCACGGCTCGATACCAAGGCGACCGGCAGTCCGCCGAGCACGTTTGCCCGCGAAGCTCGCAAAATTGTCGTCGATGTCGATGCCCACGAACTCAATAAGTTCGAACGATATGGGCTGCGCATCGACCTGCCGATCGCGGCCGATGCACGCGAATTCTTGCAGGCGCTCGGATCGCAGGCCGGCCCGCGGCCACCGGTCGATGCCTGGCTGCGGCAAATCGAGGCCTGGCGGACCCGCTATCCTATCTGCCCGGCGGAATATCACCGCGACGAAGACGTGAACCCCTATGTGTTCGTCAAGACGCTTTCGCAGGTGTGCCGCGAAGGTGAGACGATTGTGCTCGACACGGGCTGCACGCTGGCTTGGACGATGCAAGCCTTCGACTTCAAACGCGGCCAGCGCGTCTTCCACGATTGGAACAACACGGCTATGGGTTGGGCGTTGCCGGCCAGCATCGGGGCCAGCCTGGCGCTCGACCGGCGGCCCGTGGTCTGTCTGACCGGCGATGGCAGCTTGCAGATGAACATTCAAGAGCTGGCGACGGTCGTCCGTCACAAGTTGCCGATCAAGATCTTTTTGCTCAACAACCACGGCTACAGCATGATCCAGCAAACGCAGGATCAATGGTTGGGCGCGCGTTATCATGCGTCGAGCGTGGCGGGCGGCCTGGCCGATCCCGACTATCTGGCCATCGCGGCGGCCTACGGCTTGCCCACGTTGAGCGTCGATCGCAACGCCGATCTGGCTGGGGTCGTTCAATGCGCGATGCGGACGGAGGGTCCGGTGTTCTGCCAGGTCGAAGTTCGCCCCGAGCATCGCGTGACGCCGCAAGTGAAGTTTGGCCGACCGAATGAAGACGCCGAACCGCTGCTGCCGCGGCGCGAGTTTCTGGAAAACATGCTCATCAAGCCGCTTGATTCGTCGGTTGCTCCCATGGTTCCCGCGCCCCACTTTGTACGGCCGCCCGTCAACGCCCCACTGCGAGCCAAGCCATGACCGTCGCCGAGCGCTCTCACTCATCACCAACCGCGCGTGGACGCGAGATCGACCTGATGGACCGCTATCCGCGCTCGAAGCGACCAATCGACGAGCGCGCGGCCCTGGTGACCGACGAACACCGCCGCGTCGCCCGGCAATTTGGCCGGGAGTTCTTCGACGGCGAGCGGCTGTTTGGCTATGGCGGCTATCACTATCATCCGCGGTTTTGGCAAGAGACTGTCCGCCGCTTTCGCGATCATTATCAGCTTGCCGACGATGCCGCGATTCTCGACGTGGGCAGCGGCAAAGGATTCATGCTGCACGATTTTCGCGAGCTGATGCCCCGCGCCACGCTGGCGGGCATCGACATCTCGCAATATGCCTACGACCATGCGATGGAGACGGTTAAGCCGCACCTGCACGTGGGCTGCGCCACCCGGCTGCCCTTCGCCGACCGCTCGTTTGACCTGGTGATTTCGATCAACACGATTCACAACCTGCCGCTTGAGTCGTGTAAAGAAGCTTTGCGTGAAATCGAGCGCGTGAGCCGCGGCCAGGCATTCATCACCGTCGATGCCTGGCGCAACGAAGCCCAGCACGAGCGGCTGATGAAGTGGATTCTGACGGCGCTCACGTATATGCACGTCGACGATTGGAAGCGGCTGTTTGCCGACGTAGGGTACACCGGCGACTACTATTGGTTCATTCCGGAGTGAGCGGTGCGGACCGAAGCCGCTGTTTTATTCGAGCTGAACCAACCGCTGCGGCAGGTGATGCTTGAGCTGCCCGAGCTGCGGCCCGGCCAACTGCTGGTCGAGGTGGCTTACAGCGGCGTCTGCCATAGCCAGTTGCACGAGGTTCGCGGCCGGCGCGGCCCCGATCGCTTTTTGCCGCACACGTTGGGCCACGAGGGTTCGGGCGTGGTGCGGGCCGTCGGCCCACAAGTCTCGAAAGTGCGGCCCGGCGACCGCGTGGTGCTCACCTGGATCAAAGGCCAGGGGGCCGACGTGCCCTCGACCACTTATCACGAAGGCGCCGCGGCTATCAACTCGGGCGCGCTGAGCACCTTCATGCGTCACACGATTACCTGCGAGAACCGCGTGGTGCCGCTGCCGCGCGAGATGCCGCTGCGCGAGGCGGCGCTGTTGGGCTGCGCGCTGCCCACCGGGGCGGGCGTGGTGCTGAACACCGCGGCCATGCCCGAGGGCGCGTCGCTGGCGATTGTTGGCGTGGGCGGCATCGGCCTGAGCGCCTTGCTGGCGGCGCGCTTGCGCGAAGCACGGCTGCTGATTGCCATCGACGTGGTTGAGCAAAAGCTGGCCGAGGCGCTGCGGCTGGGAGCGACGCACGTAATCAACGCCCGCGAGCGAGACGCGGTCGCGGCGATTTTAGAGATCACCGAGGGCCGTGGCGTTGATTACGCCATCGAGGCGGCAGGCCGCCGCGACACGATGGAGGCCGCCTTCCGCTCGGTCCGCGATTCAGGCGGGCTGTGCATCTTGGCCGGCAACCTGACCCACGGCGAGCAGATTTCGATCAATCCGTTCGATCTGATCCGCGGCAAGCGGATTATGGGCACGTGGGGCGGCGAGACCCGCCCAGACGTCGATCTTCCACGCTATGCCCAGTGGTATCTGGAAGGCCGCTTGCCGTTGGCCGAATTGATCACGCGCGAATATCGGCTCGATGAGATCAATTCCGCTCTGGACGACATGGAGCAAGGGCGTCTCTCGCGCGCGCTCGTCAAGCTCGCTGCGTGAGCGAAAACCGACCGAGCGGTTTTCGATTTTCAATTTTGGATTTTCGATTTCCGCTCCGGTCGCCGTCACCCACTTAAAACCCGGTAGACCCAGAAATTCGTCTAGGACGGCATTCGGCTGGGAGGCCCACTTACGGCGGTGGTTTCAGGGCAAAGCACCTTAACCAGCACAAAGTTCGAAGTTGCGGATTGTCGGCGGCTGGTCGCGGCTTGACTACAAGCACATCAGACAATGACGCTCAGAGACAGATTCGCCAGGCATTGTGCGCTACTCGGCTGCCGTGCCATCGAGATGGCCCTCTGATCTTTCCTGTTGACGGTTGAGGCCCACGCCGGTGCTGCCGAGCGGCAGTGTAGGCAGGCGCACAAACCCACAAGCCACATACGGACGCCGCCTGTGCTAATTCGTGGGGAACGCCGCCGCCGCGACTCATGAAATCGACCAATCAAGCCATAGAAAAGACCCGACATTTATTCGTTTTGTTGGCTGACCTTTGGGGCCTATCTGAACATCCGTGCATCGACGAATCGTTGGCCTCGACATTGATGAAGCTTGTGACACCGCCTCGCGCGGCGAGAAATCCGCGAGCTTGGGCTATTGACAACGCAACGTTGATGTCTAAAATTACGGCTGGTTTGGCGAACCGGGGATCGTAGTGGCCGCTCGGCTACTCTTGAAGTGCTCAGTGGTTCCGCAGCCTCGATTCGTGAGTTTTTGGCCGCGCTGGAAGAAAAAAGTCCAAGGTTGCGGTCTGATTCACTCCGCGAGGTTCCTGACGCTTTCGCGAGGCCATTAAGATGGCGAAATCAGAGGCTATCATTGCCGAGCGCGTGCCCTTGACTGGCGATCGGACAGGGGCGGACATTTGGCGAAGCAAAGCCTGCGAGGAACCCGAGAAAAAAGCAACTCTCGAGGGCCCCCGGGCCCGAGGCTCACGCGGTGCTGACGTGCTTGTTGGACGACCGCTAATTAATCGCCGTGGTTCGCTTTTGGCGACATGCAAGCGGCAGTTTGTGGCGACACTGATACGCTCCGCAAGGAGACGGGCAAATCTAGGGGAGTGGCGGGCCGCTTATGTCATTTTTTCGGTGGTCGCTCGATTGTGGACCCGTGCGTCGGTTTTGGGAAGGCTTGGTCGCGCGGCCTTGGCTGGAGATCAGTATCCGGCAGCAATGCAAGCCGCGCTAGACGCGACTTGGCAATCGCCCAATAAGCCAATCTACCATTGCCTCCTAGCCCTTAAATAAGCGAACCTCGATCGGC
>DASVHB010000311.1:0-12453 GCA_036379195.1 Pirellulales bacterium | reverse complement strand
CGCGTGGCGGCCGTCGGGTTCCGCACTCGCCGAGGTTACGATGTGGCCGACCAACTGGAGCGCCGCATCGAAGCCACCAAAGCCGCCATGCAGCTTGCCTACGATCTGGGGGCGTCGCTGGTGGTCAACCAGGTGGGCCGCGTGCCCGCGGAATCCGAAGGCTCCGCCTGGTCGCTGCTGGGGGAGGCGCTCGGCGAATTGGGCGCCTACGGGCAGCGAGTGGGTGCCTTGCTGGCGGCGGAAACGGGCAGTGAATCGGGCGGCGACTTGCGGCGGTTGATCGACGCGCTTCCGCCCGGCTCGCTGGCTGTGGCGTTGAACCCCGGCAATCTGATCGTGAATGGCTTCTCGCCCCTGGAGGCGGTCGCCGAGCTGGGTCCGCACATTCAATACGTTCATGCGAAAGACGGCGTGCGCGACCTAGCGCGGGGCCGCGGCGTTGAAGTCGAGCTGGGGCGCGGCTCGGCGGATTTTCCCGCTTTGCTTGGCGCCCTGGAAGAGCACGACTACCGCGGCTACTGGACCATCGAGCGCGAGCACGCCGCCGACCCCATACACGAAATCGGCCAGGCGGTCAGTTATTTGCAGAATCTAGTCCGCTAGTCATCGAAGCCTTCTGGAGCCACCTGGCGATGCAGCGTGAAATCACCATCATCGACCGCGGACGAGGACCGCAGCTTTCGACCAGCCGCGGTCTGAGCCAGAGGGTTACCATTGAACAAATCACGGGGCGAAGCCGGCTTTCGGTTCGAGACAATGACGGTTTTTAACCGCGAACAGTGAGAAAGGATTCCAAGAATTGATTACTCAAGCACCCGCGCCGAGGCGCTTTCAGCCGAACCCAGCATTGGAGCATAGGTATCGAAAGTGGCTTGGCCAGTTCGATCCACGGTACACGCGGAGCTGGGAAAAAACCTTTCGCTCGTTGCCACAAGCCGCAATGTGCGAAGCGACGTTCTGGAAGATTCTGACCGACCGCGGAGTAACGGTCCAGCCGAACGAAGATCTTACCGGAGCGACGAAGGCCCCGGACTTTCTCTGCACCAAGGATGGCAGCAAATTCTATGTCGAGGTGACATGCATCCTCTCTGACACCACGGCGAGAAAAACGTCCCTCCCAGCCGCATTGCCGAATCGCGTCTTGCATCCATTTGACGTTTGGGGCTTCAACAAAGCAGTTCAAGCCGAATGTCAACAAAAGGTCAGACAGTGCGGCAACGTCAACGCACCCTGTTTATTGGCGGTTGGGACGTTCCACTCGGCGGCCTCGAGTTGTTGTGTGAAGAAACTACTGCTCAGCGGCCTACTGACTGGCAATATGAGCATCGGCTGGGCTGTCAATCTACGCGTGCCGCGTAATCGCAGCACCATCAGACAGACCGCCACGCTACGAAACGCGCCCTTTGCTTGCGCCGCGGGGTCATCGATTCAACCCCGCTGGATGCCTATTTCAGCACTGCTTCTTGGCGGCTTCGGCGTCGTACCGTGGCGGCGATTTGGCATCGAGCATCCCGCGCCTACCCGCGCGTTCGACATCGGGTTATTGCCAGATATTGAGTTTTGCCGGCTCGCTGCCCACAGAACGGATGGATTGCTCAGGACCGAATGGCGCGGTGGCACTTAATCGGCGAGGTTTCAGGCTCCCCCGACCGCTCGTTCGTCACATAAATAGATTCGCCTTTAGCTCCGACGAACTAATGGCAGCGTGGCGCAGGCGGTTCGCTGGTTGTCGCCCCTCCCTCACCTTCATAGCGGATCACATCGAGATAGTCCCGCCAATCCTCCTCAACGCGCGACGGATTGCGATTTGCAGCACCTAACAGAACCGTTTCCTTGGCATCGGACGTGCCCCTTGGCGAAGCAATCGATGCGGTTCTATGCTCGAGCCCCCGGTTCTGTTCTCGGTTGGTGTGGTCCATTTTTTCCTCCCTATGATTCATCACTGCACATATATGCCCCATGGCGTGGCAATTTAGACCGCCTTCGGCTTGGCAGAGGTCCGAGGCGCCAAATGATCCGATCAGGAAATGACCGCTGACCGTTGGAAATGACGCAGATCCCGCTGAAGAGCTGCGTTTCTGGGCAAGGAATCGCCGAGAGCCAACCCGTGAGCCGCACAATATCCCGAATAATTAGACGGAACGGTTCCGGGACGCCTTTTCTTTCGCTTGCATCGTCGCGATCTGTTCAAAACCCGCCGTCATAGCCACCGCTAAGCGTGCGCGGGCGCGGCGCGCGGTTGAGGCGTTGCGCTCGAAGGCCAGATACCGCCGGCCGGTTTGCAGCGCGGCGACACAAGTGGTGTCGCTGCCGGCGTAAGGATCCACGACCAGTCCACCGGGCGGAGTCAGCTTGGCGATGTAATAGGCCGCCTCGGTCAGGCCCTGCTGCCACTTGTGGTTTTGTTTGTCGCGCTGGGATAGCACCAGCGTGTCGACCTGATGTTTGCTGGTGCTCTGGCCGCCCTTGACGAACGGCAACCGCCTATTTGACCGCGACCGCTTGTTGAAGCAAAGCGGCGGCTAGATCTGATGCGGTGAGCGGCGGGGCGCGCGAAGTGCTCGCGGCGCGGGCCAGCGAGTCGAGTTTCTCCCAGGTTTCCACGGGCAACGCGATCGGACGTTGGACCCGCTCCACCAATTCCGCATCGTTGCGCACATGCCGGCCCACGATTTCCGCCAAGTGCTCTAAACCGATCGGTCCGTGCGGGTTTATGATCGGAAGAGCCACGACGCGGCCGGCATGCAAGGCATGCGCGATTTGGTCTTCAGTCAGCATGGCTCGTCACCTCGTATTCTGTAATGCCGTAGTATTTGCCGTCGATGACGACACCGACCTCGCCTTGGTTTGCCTTCCGTCCCATCCGACTCAACGTTTGGTAAAGCTGCGTCAACGCCTCGTGGGTCACTGCCTCGGTGGCCGGTAGACCCACTTTTGCATCATGCATCGGTGTGAGCACCATTAAATTCCACACAGTGCCGCAGGGTCGGCGCTCCTGTCAAATCGGGCCTTCGTCGCATACTTCGTATTTGAAGCCAGCGAGACTTGGATAATCGTAGACTTGTCGGAGGATGAATCGCAAGATCCTCTCGGCCATGAAGATGTCGCTGCCGACTCGTAGCGCACAACATGGAATGCCTTGATACTTGTACTCCGCGCACTGCTCTTCTAGTCCCGTGCCGATGAATTCGACCAAGTGCTGAAATTCGCCGGATCCCGGGTCGAATGGCAAATGAATCGTCAAGCCGGCGCGGCGGTTGTCGAAAACAACGTGCTCGGCGGCAACCTGGACGATTGCCGCCCTTCGCTCTACGATTTCACGCGGACCTCGCACGTTGATGATGTAGCCCCGTTCTTTCGCGATGAATTCGTCGGCGACATAGCGCAGCGCGTTCAAGATCTTCAAAGCACGGTGTCATTGGTTTTCTTCCTAACGGCCCTTCGCCCCGTCCGGCAGGTCGTTGGGGCAAATCGCTTGGCACCAGCAGTCCCTGACGATGCAGACGCCGTCTTGAAAGGTGAATGATACCGACATGTGCGCGATGTACCAGTCACCGGTTTGGCCCCCAAAGCAGAGTTGATTAACGGCGGTGCCATCGGCGTACCCTGATTGCCGCGCGACCACGTCTTGGATCCACTCGATCATCTTGCGTGCCACGTATTTTGGCAACCCAAGCGAGGCAATTTTTTGCTCGACGAACGCTTGATTGTATTGCCGCGTAATCCTGCTCATTGTTCCTCCTATTGAATCGTGACTGTGCGGTAAATGCCACATGGCGTGCCTTTGTAGACGGACTTTGGCTTGTGGAGCCGAGGCAACGCTGCGATGGTTCATCCAATCGGGAAGGAGCCGCGCCAAAAGTGCTGGGCGTTATGCGCGCACGAGTTGCGCGGAAGATCGCTGATTTGCGGTCAGGAGACGGAACATTTGGCTCACGGCCGTTCGACAAACTCGATTCTTAGACAGAACGGCTACGGTCCGCATTGCCCTTTGTTTTCTTCGTTACCTTCTGTTCAAAACCGGCCGTTGTGGCCGCCGCCAGCCGTGCCCGTGCGAGACGAGCGGTGAAGGCGCGGCGCTCGAAGGCCAGATACCGCCGGCCGGTTTGCAGCGCGGCGAGGCAGGTGGTGCCGCTGCCGGCGTAAGGATCGACCACCAAGCCGCCGGGCGGAGTCAGCTTGCCAATGTAATAGGCCGCCTCCGTCAGGCCCTGCTGCCACGGGTGGTGACGCTTGTCGCGCTCGGAGAGCACCAGCGTGTCGACCTGGTGCTTGCGGGCGCGCTGTTCGCCTTTGACGAACCAGAGGAGCGTTTTATGCCGGACCGCCACGCCAAATTTGTCGAGCACGCGGGTCCGCCCGGCGTGCAGCACCGCCAACGGCCACCAGAAACGCAGCTCGGGCGAGTGAAGCACGTGCGAAAGAATCTCGGGCAGGGCGTAGTCGCCCAGGTAGGTGATCAGGCTGCCGCCGGGCTTGAGCACTCGGGCCGCAAATTGGCCCAGGTCGACGTATTGCCGGACGTGCTGCTTGTCGAAGGGCGGGTCGGTGAAGATCAGATCGACAGAGTTGTTGGCTAGAAGATTGCCCGAGGTGCGATAGTCGCCGACGATGATGTTCTGGTCGCCGAGCGGTGCGGCCCGGGCGGCGTCGCGTTTGGCTTGGGCCGCGGCCTGCTGGTCGGCCAGGTGGCAGCGGTAGATGCGGCTGATCGTCGATTGGGCTACCTTGAAGTCGGCGGCGATGGTGGCCTGCGACTCGCCCGACCGGCAGCGGCGGATGATCGCCGGGCGAATTCTTTGGGGGATCGTGAAGCGGGCGTCGGCCAGAAAGGCGGATTCGTTATGCGTAATGTTACGTGTAACATTACGCATATCCGCACGAGCAGGTAGGAACCATCGCGTGACGCAAACGCGCGAAACGCCAAGCAGTTCGGCGATGCGCTTCTGCGTGTTTTTCTTGGGATCTTCTTCGCGCAGGGCTCGGGCGACGGCCTTCATGGCGTCTAGCGCCGCCTTCTTCTGGGCGGGCGAGAGGTTGCGGCGGGCCATGTTTGAGGCGAAGACGAACGCTCGTTTCTCGGATTCGGATAAACCGCGGATCACACGCCGCGGCGCGTCGGGGTCGATCGATAGGCGGTTGTGCCCGTCGAGCACGTTGCCGTGTTCGTCGAAGATGGCTGGGTGAAGCACGCCGTTGGCTTGGATGCTGGCGCGCAGTGCGTCGAACTCTTCGCGCGACAGCGGCGGCAGCAGGTGTTTGTACGGAGTGCGCGGCCGTGGCTTGGGGCGTGATTTCTGTTTGGGCATACGCCAAGCCTAATGGAGGGGATGGGGAGATGAAAGCAGAGATAGGGGGATGGAACAGAAGCGGGGACGCGGAGATGGGCGGATGGAAACGTTGAATTGTTGTCTCCCGTATCTCTCTTCGCATCCCCATATCTCCGCGAAAAAAAGCCGTCCAAGCCAGTCGGGCGGGATACCGCGGGGAGAGGCGGAGAAAAAGAGGTCAGAGGTCGGGGGTCGGGGTCGGGGGCCGGGGTCGGAGCAGAGCGGCGCTTGGGGGCCGAAAAACCCACCAAGCCAGTTTGGTGGGATGATGCGGGGAGATGGGCGTGGGAATGGTGGAATCGTTTGCCAAAGGGCTCGAAAACCACCCAAGCCAGTTGGATTGCCCGCGATACTTCAGCGCGGGGCTGTGATTCGCGATTCGTGTTCTTCTGCCCGCCACATCTCCGCCCAAAGTTCTCGAACAATATTAAACGGGTTGCAGCGTGTAGCGGTGCGAAGAAAGTCCCGCGGATCTTCCCCGTAGGTGACACCAACGACTAGCGGCTTCGAATTTTGGATTTGTTGCCACTCTAAATTGGTTGCCAGTGACACTAATACATCCGTGTAGAATTCTTCGAGCTGCTCTGCTTCGTCGCCAAAAGCACCGTCCGTGCCGAGTTGGCTCAGAGTTGCGGCGATCCTAGGCGGAAAATCGCCATAAATCCAACCGTCGTCTGGGTTGGCCCAACGGAGCCAGACAGCGAGCTCCTCCGTATTATCAACTTGTTGCCATGCAAAACCCTGGTAGCGATATCCCAACTCATCGTACTTGGCGGCGGTTTGACGCAGCGCTTGTTCCGTCGCGATTGCGAACGATAGGTCGCGCGCGCGTTGATCGCAAATGATGGCAAATGCGTATGGCGATTCGCTTGGATGACACATGCGGAATTCACGAACCGCACTGATGATTGCGTCGGCCAGGCAGCGAGCAAATTGCGAGCGGTCCATATGTCACCTTGATCGGCAAAAACACGCCTATTGTGATCGTGCAGGTGTCCCGGTTCAAGGAAACGATACCACCACGTCGTCCACAAAGGCACCCGAAATGGGCGCCGCAATGAGGGCCAAGCAGTCATGGTCGCCTCCGGGGCATCGCCCAGGCTCTGCCTGGGCTGCACAAAATTTGCTGTTTGGGAGTCGATAGGCTTCACGTTTTGGGCATGCTTTTGTTCCGCAAGCGGGCCTTGGTTTGTCGTTGGCTCGCCAGGCCGAAACGCCTCTCGTAGCCGCAACGCGGCGCGATACCACAGCCCAGGGCGCAGCGCTGGGTTTTGCAATGCAATGATTTGTCGTAAGCCCCAACGGGGCGCTATTCGCCCTAGAAGCGAAATTTACGGAATGGCGCCCCGTTGGGGCTTACGGCAATGGTTTTCGCGGACAACCCAGGGCTTGCGCCCTGGGCTATGGAATGACGCACCTTCGGTGCTGGAAAGCGGCAGGGGCATGCGCGATACCTCCGGAACAAAAATGGAACCAGGCCCACTCTCCGCGCTGCGGCGATGCATTTCGTAGCCTGGGCTTTACGGTGCAGCAGCTTGGACAAGGCTGCGGGCGCGTGGCCGACTGTCTGGCGTTGGCGCCGGCTGACCGCTTTGGCGTGATCGTTGACGCCAAAGTGCGGCGCGACGGGTACACGCTGGGTACCGACGACCGACAATTCTGCGAATACGCCGCGCGGCACAGCAGCGAGCTGGCGCAATCGGGCATCGACCGCGTCTATTTCGCGGTCATTGCTGTTCGGAAACAAGATCATCGACGAATAGCGATTGAGAAAAATCGAAACGCAGAATGGCGCTTGCCTCAGCGAATTTGGATGGGTTTCGAGAGCGCCGCAAAAGCTTGTGACGGCGAAGGTTGCGACGCGATCGCCGACCGCGGGCCACTTGTTTCCCGCAACCAAGCGGCCCGGCCCCCGCGTGGAGACAACCAAAACCGATGGGCGGGGTGAGCAACGGACGAAAGGAAACCAAAGTTGTGCTATTCTGACGATTGCGATGGCATTCAACGATATGTTCCTCCTGGCGTACTTCAACCACCCGGCGATGCTGGCGTGGCTGGCGGCGGCCGCCGCGCCGCTGATCATTCATCTGCTCAATCGCCGGCGGCATCGCGAGATGGAATGGGCCGCCATGCAATACCTGCTGGCCGCGGTGCAAAAACACTCGCGGCGGATCCGCGTCGAGCAATGGCTGCTGCTGGCGGTCCGCGTGTCGCTGATCGTGCTGGTGGTGCTCGCCTTGGCCGACCCCTTTTTGGCCCATACCGGATTGAAATTCGTCGCCTCCGGCGAACGAGCGCATAAGGTGTTTGTGATCGATGCGTCGTATTCGATGACTTATCGGGCCGCGGAAACGAGCCGCTTCGAACGATCCAAGCAGATGGCGGCCCAACTGGTCGCCGAAAGCCAGCAGGGCGACGGTTTTTCGCTCGTGCTGCTCGCGTCGCCGCCGCGCGTGGTGGTGGGCGCGCCGGCCTTCGATCGGCAGGTCTTTCTCGAGGAGATCGAATCGCTGCGGCCGATCGACTCGGGCGCCGACCTGCCCGCGGCGCTGGCCAGAGTCGAAGAGATTCTGGCCGCCGCGCGGAACGAATCGGCGCGGCTAGCGCGGGAAGAGATTTATCTGTTCAGCGATCTGGCGCGCAACACCTGGCTCGGCGGAACGCGAGGACGCGAGGCACTGGCCGAATTCCGGCAGCGCAGCCAGCGGCTGGCCGCCTCGGCCACCCTGGTGCTGGCCGACCTGGGCGAAGACGACGCCGAAAACCAGGCCGTCGTCGATCTGCGGGTCGCCGCGCCGTTCGTCACACCCGCCCGCGAAATCACCATTGAGGCCGACGTACACAACTTCGGCCGCCAAAACCGCCCGCGGCAACTCATCGAACTGTTCGTCGACGGCCGCGGAGCCGGCGAAAGCCACCTCGAGCTTGCCGCGGGCGAAACGCAAGCCGCGAGTTTTTCGTATCGTTTCGACGCGCCGGGAGAGCACCAGCTCGAAGTGCGGCTGGCCGGCGATTCGCTGGCCGTCGACAACCATCGTTGGTTGGCCTTGCCGGTTGTGAATCAACTGCGCGTGCTGTGCGTCAACGGCAAGCCGGCCGGTGAAAGCTTTCAGGGGGCGACCGATTATTTGATGGTGGCGCTGGCGCCCAACGGGCCGACCGACGATCGCTCGTTGATATCGCCCGAAGTCGTAACCGAGCGTTCGCTCTTGGAGTTGGATCTGGCCCAATACGATTGCGTCATGTTGGCGAACGTGGCCCAGTTCACCGCCAGCGAAGCGCGGCTGCTGAACACGTACGTTCGCGATGGCGGCGGGCTGGTCTTTTTTTTGGGCGATCAGGTGCAGGCCGACAACTACAATCAGCAGTTGGCCGCCGGCGACGGAGTGAATCTTTTGCCCGCGCGGCTGGGCGACCGCGCTCCCGCCAATCGCGAGCGACCGTATTTTTTCAATCCGCTGGGCTATCAACATCCGATGATCGCGCCCTTTCGCGGGCGCGATCGCGCCGGACTGCTGACCACGCCGGTCTATGAATACGTAAAGGTAATAGTGCCCAAAGATACGGCGCCCCAAGACTCATCAGCCAAGGTGGCCCTGGCGTTTGACAACGGCGATCCGGCAATCGTCGAGAAACGGACCGGTCGCGGGCGAGCGATCCTGGTGACCACCGCCGCCGACGCCTCGTGGTCGGCGCTGCCCCTCTGGCTCAGCTATGTGCCGATCGTCCAAGAGCTGGTGGCCGAAGCGGTACACGGCAAAATCGATCAGCGAAACTTGCGCGTCGGGCAAACGTTGGCCGGCGACGTGCGCGCCGCGCCTTCCGAGGGCGTCGTGTCAGTGAGCACTCCAGCGGGCGAAACCAAGCCTGTCCGGCTGGCGAGCGACGGCGGGCTGAACCGCTGGTCGTTCGGCGAGCCAGAGCAAAGCGGCGTCTACCGCGTCGAGTTTGGCCCGCCGCTGTTGCACGAAGAGCTGTTCGCCGTCAACATCGACCCCGCCGAGAGCGACCTGACCAAGATCACTCCCGAGGAACTTCGTGATGAGGTTTGGCCCGGCGTGCCGTTCGAGCCGTATGGCTGGCAAGCGTCGCCGGGCAGTCCTGCCGCGCCGATCACTCGTCGCGATTCGTTGCACCGCTGGCTGCTGCTCGCGGCGTTGGTCTTAGTTCTGGCGGAACCCGCGCTGGCGTGTTGGCTGGGAAGGCGATCGGCATGAACGGTACGCTGCCTCAGTGGCTGGAGCGCTGGCTCGACATACCCGCCGCGGGTTCAGGCGAAGGGACCGCCTGGACGCTCGACGACCGTTGGACGTGGGCGCCCTGGGCCACGCTGGTCTTTGTCGTGCTGGCGGCGGCCTGGGTGCTGTTCTGGTACGTTCGCGAAATCGCGGCGGCGGGCCGCGGATTGCGGCTGTTGCTGGCCGCCATTCGCTTAACGCTGGTCGGTTTGCTGTTGTTCATGCTGGCTGAGTTCGTTTTGTCGCTCCATCGCACCGGTTTGCCTTACGTCGTCGTGTTGCTCGACGATTCGGCGAGCATGGGGACGGTCGATCGATACGACGATACGAAGTTGGCCAAGACCGTGGCCGCGCGCATCAAAGCCGCGGGCCTGGCCGAGGCCTCACGGCTGAATCTGGCCAAAAGCCTGTTGTCTGCCAAAGATACCGACCTGCTCGCCGCGATTGCTCGGCGATTCAAGCTCAAGACCTATTACGTGTCAGCGGCGGCGCGGCCCCAGCCGGGTGATGCCGCCGAAATGGCCGAGTCGATCAAATCGCTGGAAGCCACTGGCGAGTCGAGCCGCCTGGGCCATGCGATCGAAACCGTGCTCGATGATTTTCGCGGCAACCTGCCCAGCGCGGTGATTCTGCTGAGCGACGGCATCAATACCGAGGGCGACACCCTGGCCGACGCGGCGGCGCAGGCTCGCCGCAAGGGCGTGCCGCTGTTCACGGTGGCCCTGGGCAGCGAGACGCCTATCCGCGACCTCGAACTCACCGACCTGCTGGTCGACGAAGTGGTGTTTGTCGACGACGTGGTGAACTTTGACTTCAAAGTGAGCGGCACGGGTCTGGAGGGGCGGCAAGTACCTGTGGTCTTGCGCCAGAAGGGCGAGCAGGCCACGTTGGCCGACACCACGATCAGCGTGGGCGCCGATGGCGAGTCGCAGCGCGTGCGGCTCTCTTATCGCCCGACCGAAGTCGGCGATTTCGACTATGTGGTGGAGATCGACCCGCTGGCCGAAGAAAACCAGCGCGACAATAATCGGCAGCAGCGGCGCGTGAGCGTGCGCGATGAGCAGGTGCGTGTGCTGCTGGTGCAGTCGTACCCCAGCTACGAGTTTCGCTACCTGAAAAACCTGCTCGAGCGCGACAAGACGGTGCGCGTGCGAACGGTGTTGCAAGAGGCCGATCCGGAGTATGTGCAACTCGACGAGACGGCGCTGGCGGTGTTTCCGGTGCGGCGCGACGAATTGTTTGAATACGACGTCGTGGTTTTCGGCGACGTGAACCCGGCGTTTCTTAGCCCTTCGGCGCTGCAGAACCTGGTGGCCTTTGTGGAAGAGAAGGGCGGCGGGGTGATTTTCGTCGCCGGACCGCTCTATACACCGCTGGAGTACCGCGATACCGCGCTGGCCGAGTTGCTGCCGATCGACTTCGCCAGCGCGGTGAGCACCGATCCGGGCCGGATGGTCAACGAGCCGTTTCAAATGCAGCCGACCGAGTTGGGGCTGACGGGACCGACCATGCAACTGGGCGACACCCCGGCAGAAACCCTCGAAGTGTGGCGCAACCTGCCGCCGATGTATTGGTTTTTCGAGTCGCCGGCCTTGAAGCCCGGGGCCCGCGTGTGGGCCGAGCACCCGCTCCGGGCCGCCAACGACGCCCGGCGGCTGCCGCTGGTGGCCATGCAATACGTCGGCTCGGGCAAGGTGGTGTTTCACGCCACCGACGAAACCTGGCGCTGGCGGTTTCGCGTGGGCGACGTGTACTTTGCGCGGTATTGGATTCAGACCATTCGCTATCTCAGCCGCACCAAGCTGCTGGGCAAAGACCGTTCGGCCGAGCTGACGACCGACCGCCGCGAGTATCGCCGAGGCGAGAATGTGCGGCTGCGGGTGCGGTTTCTCGACGAGCGGCAGGCGCCGCCGGAAACCGACGGCGTGACGGTGGTTGTCGAGCGCGAGGGCGATAAAAACCGGCGGTTGCAACTCACGCGCAACGCGGCCAACCGCGGCGTGTTTGAGGGCGTGCTGACGGCAGGCGCCGACGGCGGCTATCATGTGTGGGTGGCGGCGCCGACGATGCCGGGCGAGCCGCCCGCCACCGACTTTCGCGTGGTGGCGCCGCCGGGCGAGCGCGCCCGCTTGCAAACCGACGCCGCCGCCCTGCGCCGCGCCAGCGCCGATACCCGCGGCCGATCGTACAACCTGTTGACGGCCACGAAGCTGCTGAGCGACCTGCCCGAGGGCCGCCAGGTGAAGACCGAAGCATTGCCGCCGCTGCCGCTGTGGAACCATTGGCTGCTAATGCCGGTGTTCTTGGGCCTGCTGGTGGCCGAGTGGGTGCTGCGAAAGGTGGGAGGGATGCTTTAATGCGCCTTGTTGCGCCCCGCGATCACCACCTACACTGAAACCCATGGCTCGTGTCGTTTTGGCAATGTCGGGCGGAGTAGACAGCAGCGTGGCGGCGCATCTGCTGCGCGCGGCGGGGCACGAGGTCGTCGGGCTGTTCATGCGGCATGGCGAAAGCTCACCCGCAAGCTGCGATGCGAATGCAGGTTCGTCGCTGTCGCTGCCGATCATCGCCTCGACGCCGCACAAGCAAGGATGCTGCACCGCCAGCGACGCCGCCGACGCCCGGCGGGTGGCCGACCGGCTCGACATTCCGTTCTACGCCGTCGATTTTGCCGATGAGTTTGGGCGGATCATGGATTATTTTGTCGACCAATACACCGCCGGCCGCACACCGAATCCCTGCGTGGTGTGCAACAACTGGCTGAAGTTTGGCAAGCTGCTCGACTATGCCGACAGCGTCGGCGCCGAAATGATCGCCACGGGGCATTACGCGCGGCTCGAGGCCGACGCGCCGGGCAAGCCGCCCGCTCTGATGCGTGGTTTGGA
>DASVHB010000310.1:0-2787 GCA_036379195.1 Pirellulales bacterium | reverse complement strand
TTCGCGGAGCGAAAGGCGACAATGTCCGCCAGCGCACGACTCTTTAACCAGCATTGCGCACCTGACCACACCAACCCGAAGCGTAAGCGAGGACGAGAACTCGAACTACCTCGCTTACGCTTCGGGTTGGCAAGGGGAGCGCGGTTTGGCGGCTCCGGGGGGGCGAGTGCGCCATGCGGCTTAAGAGCCGCCGGTATGGCAATGAACGGGCTGAAGCCGCGGGGGAGCGGGTCGCTCGATGACCGGTGGCGGAGCCGCGGGGGCGGGCCGTGAAACGATTTCGATCTGGCCGCCGCGATCAATGCGATAGCGGACGCCGCGCCACTGCAGCTCGCGGCCCGCCAGCGAACTGACGATGCTCAGCCAATGAGCCAGCCCCACTAAGGGCCCCATCCAAAGTTCGACCCACGCGGCGGCTTCCAGCCGCGGCTGCCGCTCGGGCAAGAATACTCGCATCAGGGCGCGGCGCTGATAGCCGCGCAGCACCGTGGCGGCATAAAACAAAGTGCAGACGGTGGCGGGCAGCCAGGCATCGCCCGACCCTCGACTGGCCGCCGCCGCCGTGAGGCAAAGCCCGCCCCAAAAGGTGACTACGCCGAGCGTGGCCGCGGCCAGCGCCAGCAGCCACCACCGCGGTGTGTAAAACCGCGCGATTACGTACTGCCGGCGCACAAACGACAGCGCCTGCCGCCAGCCGCCGTCGATGGGCGACGCCACCATGCAAGCCGGCTCGAAATCGACGCGCAAGCCGGCCCGCCGCAGCACGCGCGTCGCCACCAGGTCGTCGCTGAGCGTCTTCCGCCAGGCATCGCGCAGCCCCAGACGTTCAAACACTTCGCGGCGAATCGCCCACGAGCCGCCCCACACCAGATGATGGCCGCCCGGACCAACGCCCGACGCCACCGAGCTGTTGATGCTGTAGAGCAGCAACTGCGCCGCCGACAGCCGAGTGGGCACGAACCAACGATAGCCTGTCACCGCGCCGATCTCGCGCCGATCGAGCCGAGCGACCATTCGCCGCAGCCAATCGGCGCGAGGCCGAGCATCGGAATCGACGAAAGCCAGCACCTCGACGTCGTCGGGCAGCTCGGCCGTCGCCGCGCGGAGACTGTGTACTTTCTGGCCCGTGTCGGTCGCCGCTCCCGAGACCATCAGCCGCGCCGGCACGCACGGATATTGCATCATCAGCCGCCGCAGCGTGCCGCAAACCGGGTCGTCGGCGCTATCGACGACAAAGATCACTTGATAATTCGGATACTCCTGCCGCAGCAGCGGGCGGAGGTTGTCGGCAATTTCCGGATCGAGACCCTTGCAGGGGGCGATCAGGGCCACGCGCGGCTCGTAGCGGTGGCCCACCGGACGGAGCAACCGGCTGCGGGCGAAGCGGCGGTTTTCCCACAGCTTCCAGGTGATCAGGGCAAACTGGGCGATGGCGGCCGCTACCACCAGCAGCCAAGCGTCATACCAGGGAATGTGCATACAGCGTCCGATTGCGAGTCAGTGAGGTCGGTCGATTCCCTGGGGGCCGCACACGATAATGCCCGGCGGGCGAGGGCGTCAATGGCAATCGCGGCCGGAGGTTACATCAAAGGCGTTTCGACGGCCGGGCGTCGCCGGCACAGGCTCTCAACTTGCTATCGAATCGCGCCGGTTGCGAATTTGGTGAATTGCGCGGATTAACGGGCGACGCCGGTCGGAGCGGTGGGGTGGTGACGGATGAATCGGCTGTGCCGGGCCGCGGCGGGTGCGGGAGACTGACATTGCCCGCCACGCCGCCGATTTTTAAACTGCCCCAGCCCGCGCGATTCGCCGGGTACATGACGGGGGCAGAAGACGGAGCAGTCACGTGCCAGTACACACACTATCGTCGGGCGGCGTCTCATCTAGGGGCGGCGTCGCTGCCTCGGCCGACACCGAAAAGCGCGCGTTTTTCGAACGGATGCCGGCGCTGCCCATACCGCTCGACCGGGGCCGTCTGGCCAAGCAATGGCTGCCCGAAAAGGCCGAACTGCTCGATATCGGTTGCGGCGCCGGCTACCATGTGCGGCATCTGGCGCGCAAAGCCAAGCGCGTGGTGGCGATCGACACCGACCGGGTGGCTTTGAACGTGGCTCGCCGCCGCGTGCGCAGCAGCCGCGTGACCTTTCTTCATTACGACGGAGCCCAACTGCCGTTTGCCGATGGCAGCTTCGATGCCGTGACGATGCTCGACGTACTGGAGCACGTGCCGCATCGCGAGGAACTCGTGCGCGAGATTGCTCGCGTCTTGCGGCCGGGCGGCGTGTGGACCGTCAGCGTGCCGTATCGCGGAATCGTGCGCTGGCTCAGCCCGGAAAACATGGCCAGCGATTACCCGCGTTGGTTTGGCGTTTTGAACGCGATGACGCGGGTGCGGTTCTGGGTGTTGGGGCACAATGCCACAGGCCAACGGCATCATCATTTCACCGCTGGCGAATTGGCGGCGCTGGCCGAGGGCGAATTTGCCGCGCAGCGCACCGCTCGGCGCGGCTCGCTCGTGTATGCCGCCGCGTATCTGGGGCTTTGCTTTCCGCCCCCGTGGTTCGGGCGCGCCTGGGCGTCGCTCTGTTACGCGGCGATGGCGCTTGATTATCAAATCGCCTACGGCCCGCTGGCCTACAACCTGGCGATGCAGTTTCGCAAGCTGGCCGCGTCGCCCGCGGAACTGACCGCCGAGCCGGAGACCTCGGCCTTCGAGCGGGCGGAGACGACACGCGCACGCGCCGCGTAGCGGGTGCCCCGCAGTCCGACATCTGAATGGTCTTTGCA
>DASVHB010000309.1:0-9112 GCA_036379195.1 Pirellulales bacterium | reverse complement strand
ATCGATCGGGTGAAACGTCAGAGCAAAACACTGGGACTCGAAGGGCAGCTTGCCGAGGCCGTCGGCTGCCGGGCCGGGGAGATCAAGGCGCGATTTCATCGCGTGGAGCACCATCAGGCGCATGCGGCGGCGGGGTTTTTGATCTCACCGTACGAAGAGGCCGCCATTCTGTCGATCGACGGCATGGGCGATTTCACCAGCACGCTTACGGCACACGGCCGGGGCACGGCGTGGCGGGAGCTTGATCGGGTGTACTTTCCGCACTCGCTGGGCTTTTTGTATTGCGCCATGACCATGTATCTGGGCTTCCCGCACTACGGCGATGAATACAAGGTGATGGGGCTGGCGCCCTACGGCGAGCCGGAGTTTGTCGAGGCGATCCGGCGGATGATCCGGCCGCGGGGCGACACGTTCGAGCTGAATCTCGATTATTTCACGCACCACAAGCGCGGCATCCGCATGAGCTGGAACGGCGGGGCGCCGATCGTTAGCCCGTTTCACAGCCAGCGGCTGGAGCAAGAGTTGGGGCCGATGCGGCAGCCCGGCGAGCCGGTCTCGCGGCGGCATGAGAACCTTGCCCGATCGCTGCAAGTCGTTACCGAAGAGATCATCTTGCACCTGGCCGAGCGGCTGCACACCAAGACGAAGTCGGACAACCTGTGCCTGACCGGGGGCGTGGCGATGAACTCGGTGGCCAACGGCAAGATCACCCGCCGCACGCCGTTTAAGTCGGTGTATGTGCCGGCGGGGGCGGCAGACAACGGCACGTCGTTTGGCGCGGCGTTTTATGTGTGGAACCGCGTGCTGGGGCACGCCCGATCGTTTGTGCAAGACCACGCCTATTGGGGCGGCTCGTTCGACGGCGCGGCCTGCGGCGAGGCGATTCGCGCGGCGGGCCTGCCGGGCGAAAGTTTTGATGAGTGGGGATTGCTCGATCGCACGACCGAGCTGCTGCTGGCGGGCAAGGTGGTGGGGTGGTTTCAGGGGCGGATGGAGTTTGGCGCCCGCGCCCTGGGCAACCGCACGCTGCTGGCCGATCCGCGGCGGGCAGACATGCGCGAGATCATCAACCTGCGGATCAAGTTTCGCGAAAAGTTCCGCCCGTTCGCCCCCAGCATTCTCGAAGAGCACGTGAGCGAGTGGTTCGAGATCGCCGAGCCGACGCCGTACATGGAAAAGGTGTTTCCCATCCGGCCCGAGCGGCGGGCGCAGGTGCCGGCGGTGACGCACGTCGACGGCAGCGGGCGATTGCAGACGGTCTCGCAGCGGACCAACCCGCTCTACCATGCGTTGATCTCGCGGTTTTACGAAAAGACCGGCGTGCCGATCGTGTTGAATACGTCGTTGAACGAGAACGAGCCGATCGTGCGCACGCCCGCCGAGGCGATCGATTGTTTCCTGCGGACCGACATGGATGCGCTGGTACTGGGCGGTCATGTGATCGACCGGCACGCCGAAGATTTTCCCGCGCATTTAAAGAGGGTTCGGGGGGCAGAGGTCGGAGGCCAGAGGTCAGAGGCCAGAAGCGAGGAAGCGCAAGCGACCTTGGTGCCGTGACGAAACGAGGATTCGGGATTCAGCATTCGGCATTCAGGTACGCGCGAGCGACCTCGTGCCTTGAATGTGGACCCTCGACCCTCGACACTCGACACCCGACACCCGACACCCGACACCCGACACCCGACCCCCGAGCCCCGAATCCCGAATCCTGAATCCCGAATCCTGCCTATCCCCTGTTCCCTGTTCCCTATCCCCTAATCCCTAACATGCGAAAACTCAACGTCCGACTGGTGCTGATTCTGTTTGCGATTACCGTGGTGGTATCGGGCGGCGTTCACTTTGCGCACGAGCTGCAAGTGGGCCGCACCGCGCGGTTCTTGCTGACGCTGGCCGACCGCGATGAGGCCGACAACAAGCCCGGCGACGCCGCCAACTCGCTGGCCCGCTATGTTCACCTGGTGCCGGAAGACACCGACGCCCTGGCACGTTTGGGCCGGGCTCAGGTTAAGCTCGGGCATTTTATGGGCGCGTTCGCCACGCTAGAGCAGGTGCTGCGGCGCGAGCCGGAGCGTGAAGAAGAGCGCCGCGACATCGTGACGGCGGCCATGCGAATTGGCCGCTTCACCGATGCCCGCGAGCATTTGCAGCAGCACATTCTGAAGAATCATCCCGACGACGCGGTGTCGCTCGATTTGCTGGGTCAATGCCAGGCGGGCTTGGGCGAATATCGCGAGGCGGCGGCCACGTTTGAGGACGTGTTGGCCGCGCGGCCCGAGTCGGTGGAAACGTACGCGCGGCTGGCCGAACTGCTGCGTGGCCGGCTGGAGCGTCCCGCCGACGCCGACGCGATCATGGACCGGTTGGTCGAGCACAACGGCTCGTCGCACCAGGCGTGGCTGTTGCGGGCGCGCTATCGCACCCAGGTGCGGGCACTGGGCAAGGCGAATGCCGAAGACGCCGGGCGGTTGATCGCCCTGGCGGCGGACGACGCGCGCAAAGCGGTCGAGCTGGCCCCCGACGATCTGGAATCGTTGCTGCTGGCGGCCTATCTGGTGAGGCGGAAGGCGCCGTTGTCGCCAGAACAGAAGGCGGCGAATCAAGCAAATGGCGAAGACCAGCCGGTCACAAGGGCCGAAGCCACCGGCGGAGAAGTGGCGGCAAACGCCGGGGCCAGCGCAGACGACGAAGCGCGCGGCTACCTCGAAACGGGACTAAAAGCGCATCCCGATCAGCCGGCGCTGTATCGCGCCCTGGCCGATCTGGAATATGAATGCGGGCGGCGCGACGCGGCCCTCGAAGTCGCTCGCCGCGGATTGCAGGAGCTTGACGGAGATCCGGGCTTGTTGTGGACGCTGGCCGAGCTGTTGATTCTCGACAAACAATTTGACGAAGCCGATAAGACGATCGCCCAACTGCAAAAGAACAACGCTGCCGGGGCGCCTGCCGACTATCTGGCAGCCCGGCTGTTGATCGCCCGCGGCAAGCTGGCCGAAGCAAGCAACCTGCTCGCTCGCTTGCAGCCGAAGCTCATCGACTGGCCCGAACTGGCCAAGCAGGCCGACGTGTGGTCAGGGCGCTGCTACGATCAGCTCGAGCGGGTTGACGATCAGCTTTCGGCGTTTCGCCGGGCGGTTGAGGCCGATGGCAACTGGGCGCCGGCTCGGCTAGGGCTGGCCGGGGCGCTGCTGAAGATCGGTCGCTTCGACGAGGCGGTCGAAGAATGCCGGCTGGCGGCATCTGCCGATGGTTTCCCCGCCGAGGGGCTGATCTCGCTGGCGCGGATGATGATCGTGCAGCGGCTGCGCGTGCCCGCCGCGCAGCGCGATTGGCGTCAGGTCGAGCAGGTGCTCGAGCTGGCCGCAACCCAACTGCCCGATTCGCTGGATGTTCCCGAGCTGCGGGCAGAGATGCTGCTGGCGCAAGACAAAACGGACGAGGCACGCGCGTGCCTGGCGGAATCGGGCGAGCGGCATCCCGACGAGGTGCGTGTGTGGCTTTCGCGGGCGGCACTCGAACAGCGGCTTGGCGAATGGAAAGCCGCCGAAGCGCTGCTGGCCAAAGCCGAAGAGCAGGTGGGCGATTCGATCGACATGCGGATCGGGCGAATCCGCTTCCTGGTGCAGCGGCCTGGCGAGGGCGCGGCCCCGGCGATTGCCGCGCTGGCCGAGGGCTTGGACGAATTCGACAAGCCCGGTCAGGCGCGGCTCTGCACGGTGTTGGCCTTCACGTTGCGGGCAGTAGGAGAAAAAGACAAAGCGGTCGAGCTGGCCAAACGGGCCAATGGGCTCGATCCCGACAATCTTCCGGCTCGCTTGTTCTTGTTCGATTATGCGATGGAAACGCAGGACGCGGCCTCGATGGAAGAGCTGATCGCCGAAATCCGGCGGATCGAAGGTCCCGAGGGCGGGCCTTTGTCGCGCTACGGCGACGCCCTGCGGCTGGTCATCGGCGCCAAAGCCGACGACACCGAGTCGCTCGAACGGGCGCGACGCCAGCTTACCGAGGCCCGCTTGCAACGGCCGGCGTGGGCGCGGCTGCCGCTGCTCGAGGCGCAGATTGAGGAACTGCGTGGGAACACCGCCGGCGCCATCGATTTTTATCGGCAAGCGGTCGACCTGGGGCTGCGGCAACCGGCCACCGTGCAGCGATTGGTGGCGTTGCTGTTTGCCCAGCGCCGTTTCGCCGAGGCAGATCAGGCATTGCGCAAGCTCGACGATCAGCAGACGCCCTTCACCACCGAGCTGGGGCGGCTGGCTTCGAAGGTTTCGCTGCAAGTCGAGGACTTCACACGGGCGATCGACATGGCGCGGAAGACCTGCGTCACCTCCACGAATTCTGCCGATCACGTGTGGCTGGGGCAGTTGGCCGGCGCGTTGGCGCGCGGCGCGCGCACCGAAGCCGCCGAGCGTGAAAAGCTGAATGAAGAAGCCGACACGGCGCTGCGACGCGCCGTCGAACTGGCCCCGACCGAGCCCGAAGTGTGGGTGGCGCTGGTGCAACACCTGGTTCGCACCGAGCAAACCGCCGACGCCGATGAAGCGCTAACGAAGGCGGTTGAAAAGATCGCCGAGAACGACCGGCCGCTGGTGTTGGCCGAATGTTACTTATCGATGGGGCGGCGAGACGAGGCGGCCGAGCAGTTTGGCCTGGCGCTGAAGGCACGCCCCGACGACGTGCTGACGTTGCGGCGGGCGTCGGAGTTTCATCTGAGCCGTGGCGCGTTTGCTGAAGGCGAGCCGCTGCTGCGCCGGCTGATGGAGCCTGAATTGAAAGCTTCGGACGCCGACGTGGCGTTTGCGCGGCGCGGCCTGGCGCTGGTCTTAGCCGCCGACAAGTCGTATCAGAAGCTGCAAGTGGCGATCGCATTGCTCGACGAAAACCTTGAGAAGAACCCGCTTTCGATCGAAGACCGCAAGGACAAAGCGCTGTTGCTGGCGCGATCGCCGGCCTTGGCGGATCGGCAATTGGCCCGCTCGACGCTGGTGGACGTGCTGCGGCAAGCCATGACGGATAATTCGTCGCGGTTGCTCCTGGCCCAGTTGTATGCGGCGTCGGGCGACGTGGCGCAAGCGCGCCGGCAGTTTCAAACGCTGTTGGCCGAAGCGGGCGACAACCCCGCGTATATCGCCAGCTACATCCGCATCTTGCTGACGGGAACCGAGATCGGCGAGGCGGAACTTTGGTTGGCGAAACTCGAAGAATTGCAGCCGGCAAGCCTGGAAACCAAGGAGTTGAGGGCGCGTCTGCTGGTTGCCAATGGCGACGCCCAGGCGGCGATTGACATGCTCAAGGCGCTGCGGGCGGACGACAGCGACGACGCCAATGCGAAGAAGAACCCGCCGCCGGGGCCTGAACGCATCGCCCTGCTGATGGAAGGCCTGGCGAGCTCGGTGGCCCGACGCGATGCGGCCAGCGCGACATCGCCCAGCGGCGGCAACGTCGCTGGCCCGCGATCGACGCCCGAAACGAAATCGTCGGAACAAAGGAATCTGCTGCTCGCCGCGGCCGAAGAATTGCTGCGTGAGGCGGCAGGAGAAGGAAGCCGGGGCCGCGCGGCGCTGGCCGCCTTTTTGGGCAGACACGGCCGCCCCGCCGACGCACTGAAACTCTGGCTCGAATTCTTCGAAGGAGAGGATTATGAGACTGCGGCCTCGGGCTGCTCGCTCTTGGCTGCCACGCAGCAACTCAACGCCGAACAATTGGCCGAGGTCGAGCGCCGGCTGGTGAAGGCCAAGGATGCGCATCCCGAGTCGCTGGGGGTGCTCTCGGCACTCGCGCTGATATACGACGCGCAGGTTCGATACGACCAGGCGGTGGCCACTTACCGCGGCATTCTCGCCAAAGACCGCGACAACGTGGTGGCTTTGAATAATCTGGCGCTGAACCTGGCCTTGCGCAACCAGCCGGGTAGCGACGCGCTGAAGCTGATCGACCGCGCATTGGCCGCTCGTGGCCCCGCCGCTACGCTGCTGGATACGCGCGGCACCGTCTATCTGGCGATGGGAAAAGCCGATAAGGCCATCGCCGATCTGGAAGAGGCTGTGGCTCAAGAACCGGCGGCGTCGTATTACTTTCACCTGGCCCGCGCCCATTTGCTGCGGGGCGATCGCCAGGCGGCGGCCGCCGCGGTGGAACGGGCCAAACAGACCGGGCTGCGCGAAGAATCGCTGCACCTGTTAGAGCGCGGCGACTATCGCAAAGTGCTGGACTCGGTCTCGTCGTAGATCGATCAGCCGATCAGCGTCCGCTGCGGCGAGTCCTGCTCGGCTTTTGCATCGACGGTATGCCAGACCGAACGGACGAGCTGATCGAGCCTGAAGTCGGTGCTCGAAACGATCCGAACGACTTCGACGTCGGGGCGCGGAACGAACCGCTGATGTTCATGCCAGGCGCTGAAGTACGGGGCGAGCGTGACTTGTGCGATGTTTTTGGTTTCCGTGACGTGCTGCCGCGGCCGGCAGGCGGCTGATAACTTCGGACTTGCTTTTTGGCTTTGGGGGCGAAGGCCGCCAGCGTGGTTGCCGCAGGTTTGCGTGGTTCGGCGGCGCCATTGGTTCCGCAGCGAAGCGCGACCGCGAGTACTACGGCGGCAGAAAGCAAGGATTGGGCGTTTCTCATCGATTTCCTCGCACGATCAGTCGGATAGGCGTCGGCGCCTGGCGGCGCCCCGTCGCGGCCCCTCGATTTTAGTCCAATCGGTTTCCGGTGCAACGCGCAATTTGGCAGTGTCCTAATCGTGAGTTCGCCCAGGTCGTCGAGACACAAACCCGAAGCGTAAGCGAGGAAATGCCTGCTTCTGCCTCGCTTACGCTTCGGGTTTGTGTGGATGGCCAACTCACGATTAGGACACTAACGGCGATTTGCCCGGCCGCCGATCTTTCGCGTAGCCAAGGCACGGTTTAACATGGCACTTGTCGCACTTGTTCGGAGACCAACGTTGACCGCATCGACTAGCAACCAGCTCAGCAACCCTTTGGCGGCCAACCCCGGCTCGCACGGCAGCCTCGATGCGCTCGAGCGAGCGATTGAGAACAAGACTGCGCGGGTGGGCGTGGTGGGGCTGGGGTATGTGGGTTTGCCGCTGATTCAAGCGTTCGTCGCCGCGGGTTACAAGACGCTGGGCTTCGATGTCGATGCCGCCAAGGTCGAGCGGCTGCTGGCCGGCGAAAGCTATATCGGGCACATACCGTCGCCGTGGATTGCCACCTGCGTCGCCGAAAAGACCTTTTTGCCGACGGCCGACATGAGGCGATTGGCCGACGCCGACGTCGTGCTGATCTGCGTGCCCACCCCTCTGAACGAAAGCCGCGATCCCGATCTGGCCTACGTCGAGGCCACCGCTCGGCAGATCGCCGCCGCTTTGCGTCCCGGACAGTTGATTGTGTTGGAAAGCACGACCTACCCAGGCACCACGCGCGACGTGGTACTGCCGATTCTCGCGCAGCGAGGGTTGGAGGTGGGCCGCGATTACTTTGTGGCCTACAGCCCCGAGCGCGAAGACCCAGGCAACCCCGATCACAGTGCCCGGCGAATTCCCAAAGTGGTCGGCGGCATCGATGCGGGCAGTCTCCGCCTGGCTGAGAAGCTTTATCGCCAGGCAGTGGCCGAAGTCGTGCCCGTGTCGAGCTGCGAAGTGGCCGAGGCGTGCAAGATTCTCGAAAACACGTATCGCGCCGTGAATATCGCCCTCGTCAATGAACTGAAGGTGCTTTACGACCGGATGGGAATCGACGTGTGGGAAGTGATCGACGCGGCCAAGACTAAGCCATTTGGATTTCAGGCGTTTTACCCAGGGCCGGGCCTGGGCGGGCATTGTATTCCCATCGACCCGTTCTATCTCACCTGGTTGGCCCGCAAACACGGCATGCCGACGCGGTTTATCGAGCTGGCCGGCGAAATCAACACACGCATGCCCGAGTATGTAGTCAATCGGCTCGGCGAGGCCCTCAACGAGCGAGGTAAGCCGGTGAAAGGGAGCAAGGTCTGCATTCTTGGGGTGGCTTATAAGAAGGACGTCGACGACCCGCGCGAAAGCCCGTCGTTCGCACTGATGGAGTTATTGCAGTCGCGGGGAGCGGTTTTGTCGTACAACGATCCGCACGTGCCCGCGTTGCCGAAGATGCGCCATCATCACGTGCCGGAACTCGTAAGCGAGCCGTTGACCGCCGAGTTCTTGGCCGCGCAGGACTGCGTGATCATTGCCACGGACCACAGCGATTACGACTACGAGTTTGTTGTTCGGCACGCCCGGCTGGTGGTTGACACGCGGAACGCCACCCGGCATGTTCGCGAGGGCCGCGAGCGGATCTGCAAAGCGTGAGCGGCCGCATCGCCAGCGGCCGAGTGCGAGCTGGATCGATGTGTACGGATGCGCGCCTCCTTTCCTCGTCGAAAAACTTGGAAATTGACTTGACAACCTGTTTTTTCGGGGTAATTTGTACGTCGCGGGCGGAGAACGGGTGCGCCATCGTTGGTGACCAAAATGTCTCGCGCTAAACAGTCTCGTGCTAAACGGTGGATGTCGATCGCCAAGCGGTTCGCGGCCTCGCGGACCTGCCTGGGTATTTGCGTCGCCGCCTTCATTCTCACGGCGAGCAACCAAGCGCGGGCCGGGGTGATCGTGTCGGGCCATGATGACAGCGGCGGAATCTCCGCCAGCGACGATCGAAGCTCGTCTTTCGATGAACACTCGCAGTCAGCCGATGGTCAACTAAACGCCCCCGGCGATTTCGCCTTGCCAACTGACGGCGGTTCGACCACGAATACCACGTCCACCACGACGTCAAGTTCGTCGGGCGTTTCGGCCATCTTGCCGCAGACCTGCGGCTGTTCTTTGTCGGCTTTTTCGGCCGGCCTCTGCGAGGAGCGATCGCTACGATTGCCTCCCTCGCCCTTCTTCGACCACCTTCGCCCGCCTCGAGCTTAGCGGGCGGTTGCGCGCCTTCGTGCGTCGCTACAAGCACCGCGCTTGCCGCGCCCGAAGGGGTGGTAAGCGTTTGCGCGGTTCGTCGGTTCCAAATCGGCGCGCCGGCAGCAATCTGGTGAGGTGCAGCGTTTGCGAGTGTGGGCAGACTCTCACCCGCGCAGTTGTTGGGGCCAAGCTGGGCAATTA
>DASVHB010000308.1:0-3992 GCA_036379195.1 Pirellulales bacterium | reverse complement strand
CTGGCATAGTCGAGCAAATCGCTTTCTTTCAAGGCAAACTGCCGCGGCAGCGCGAACGAAATGATCGACGCCCCCAACGCCTCGTAATCGCGCGCCAATTCGGCGGCCAACCGCGACGAGGGATGATTGGCCTGGGCCATGACGGCCATGCGTCCGTCGGCCGCGCGAATGGCCGCCTGCACCACTTCGCGCCGTTCGGCGTCGCTCAGCTTATAAAACTCGCTGGCGTAAGCCGGCAGGCAGACCGCGCTCAGACCGCAATCGGCGGCGAACCGCACGCAGTCGGCCAGGGCATTGAAGTCGATCGCCTCGTCGCTGGTAAACGGCGTCGGCACTACCGGCACGACGCCCTGCAAAGGGTGGGTTGTGGGAGTCATGCCGCCAGTTGACTGCCCGGCATGGCGGGTGTCAACTGTTCGCGGCTGGCGAACTCGAAACGCAGCGGTGACCGGGGCAGAGGCTGGCCGATCTCTCGGTTACTCGATGCCGGGGCATCGCTTAGACTCTGCCCCAGCCACCGCGGCCGGTAAGTTTACCCATCAGTGCACAACTCATGAAAATTACCGCCATCGAGACGCACGTCTGCCACGCGCGGATGCGCAATTGGATCTTCGTCAAAGTGCTCACTGATCAGGCCGGGCTGTGGGGCTGGGGCGAGGCCACGCTCGAATGGCACACCCGAGCCGTCGTCGGAGCCATCGAAGACGTAGCGCAACTGGTCGTTGGCGAAGACCCCACCCGCATCGAACATCTCTGGCAGATGATGCACCGCCAGCACTTCTGGCACGCCAACGGCGTGGTGCGCGCCACCGCGGTCAGCGCCATCGACATCGCCCTGTGGGACATCGCGGGCAAGATCCACGGCGTGCCCTGCCACAAGCTGTGGGGCGGCCCGGTGCGCGACTACGTGCGGCTCTATTGCCATCTGGGCGGCGGGCGGATGGAAGATTTTTATGAGACCATGCCCGCCGATGCCGGGCGATTCGCCGAGCTAGCGGTGCAAGCGGTGGCCGACGGCTTTACGGCCTTTAAGTCGATGGCCGTGCCCGAGACGGCGCCGCTCGAAGGGCTGCGGTCCATCAAATACGCCGAGGCCTGCGTGCGCGCCATGCGCGAGGCGGTGGGCGATGAGATCGACATCATGGTCGATTGCCATGCGCGCCCCTCGCCGCGGATGGGGCTGCTGTTCGCGCGGGCACTCGAGCCCTATGGCCTTTATTGGTTCGAAGAGCCGTGCTGGCCGGAAAGCGTCGAGGGCATCGCGGCGATTCAGCAGGCGGTGGCCACGCCGATTGCCACGGGCGAGCGGCTGATCGGCCAGCACGCCTTTCGCCCGTTTCTGGAGCGGCAGGCCTGCAGTGTATTGCAGCCCGACATCACGCACTGCGGCGGCCTGAGCGAGGCCCGCCGCATTGCCGCGATGGCCGAGGCGTATCGCCTGGCGCTCGCCCCGCACAACCCACAGGGACCGGTAAGCACGGCGGCCTCGCTGGAACTGGGCTTTGCCACACCCTCGTACATCATTTGCGAAAGCGTGCATACCGACGTTCCCTGGCGGCAAGACATCGTGAGCGAAAGTTACACGATCGAGCCGCGCGGGCGCATCGCGCGTCCCACCGACCGGCCAGGTTTAGGTATCGAGATCAATGAAGCCGAAGTCAAAAAACATCCGTTTCAGCAGGAGGTTTTGCAGCGATCGTTCTATGCCGATGGGGCGGTGGGAGATTGGTGAGGGTTGGAAGGCCGCGTCGCCCCAAGCACGGTCGAGATCGATGTGGCGGCGCCCGAGGGCGAGTATCGACGACGCTCATGCCCCGAACGATGTGCTATGATGGATAGCGATGCATCGACGATTGTCTCCTATCCGCTGGCAGGCGCCGCTTCTGCTGGGCCTGCTTTTGCCGGCCCCATACGCTACGGCGAGCGACTTTAATGTGGCCGAAGCTCGTAAGGCGGTGGTTTTTGTGCGGCGGATCACGCCGGGACGCGAGACGGCGCTCGGCTCGGGCTTTCTGGTCAGCGGCGATGGTGTGATTTACACCAGCCGCCATGTGATCGAGCCGAGCGACGCCACCGCCCGCGGCACGGTGATTCTGGTGGGGGTGCCGTCGGCGGCCGATCCCGACGATCTCGATTGGTTCCCCGCCGCGGTGGCTTATCGGCCGCCGGAGGCCGAGAAGCTCGACTTCGCCATCTTGAAGATCACCGCCCGGCAAAGCTATGGGCCGTTTCACGCCCTGCCGCTGTCCTACGAGAAGTTGGAACTGGGCGCCAGCGTGGCGGTGATCGGTTATCCTTATATCCGCGAGAACGACGCGGTGCTCTCGTTCAACAAGGGCAGCATCTCCAGCACGCGCGTGCGGTTCAGCGGCAAGACCTATTATCAAACCGACGCCGCTGTGAACCAGGGCAACTCGGGCGGGCCGCTGCTGAACCTCCGGGGCGAAGCGGTGGGCATCGTAACGCTCAAGGAAATGAACGCCGAAAACGTCGGCTTCGCCCTGTATCTGAACGAAATTCGCGCGGTCGCCGCCGCGGCCGCTCAACAGGTCGCCGGCTTGCAGGCGCCGATCGGCCCGGTTGATCCGCGACATCTCGATCTGCCTACGGTGATCGCCCCTCGGGCGGCCGCCTGGAAGTTGGGCGCGGGCCGCCCGCGCGAGCAAGGCCGCCGGCTGGTGATTGACAACCACGGCGGCGCCTACTGGCTCACCAGCCAAGTCAGCCTGCCCGAAAACTTCCAGCTTGTGGTGCCGTGCGCCATCGAATATCTGCAAGGCTCCGAGCCGATCAGCAACACGCAGCAGCGCAGTCTACGCAACATCTATGTGCGGTTCGCGGCCGCCAACACACAAATACCGCTGCCGCGCGGAGGCGGCTATCTGGTGCGGTACAGCCATTCGTCGCTCACGCTCTACCGCGACGGCAAGCCGGTGAAGAGCGTCGCCCAGGGCAATACGCAGCAAAAGCCGCTCACGCTTTCGATCACCAAGCAGGCCAGCGATTTTGAAGTGGCCGTCGACGGCCGCGTGCTCATCAAGTGGCGCGACCCGCAGCCGCTCTTCGTGCGCCGCCCGTTTTCGGTGGGCGGCTATTTGTCGCGGATGTCGCTGGGCGAGGTGGCGGTGGTTGATCTGGCGCGGGAAGGGTTCAGGGGTCGGGGTTCAGCAGTCAGCAGCGGAGAGCAGGAGGCCAGCGGCCGGCGATCGCGCGATGAGAGTACAAACTCACGGCAGCGCGCCGCACCAGCGAGTCGCTTGCGCCAGACCAAAAAGCCCTAATTGCAGCGTCTCACCACCTGAAGTTTGGATTGCTCAACTCTGATCTCAATCGACCATCCTGAATCATCCGGGCTAGATATTGATCTCATATCCCTTGCGGTTTTCACGCGCCAGGAACGAGTTTGCCTGGTCGTCGCCCACGATTTCACGTTTGATCGGATCCCACTTGAGTTCCCGTCCCAGGCGCATGGCGATGTTCGAGAGGTGGCAGATCTCGAGCATGCGGTTGTGCGACCAGACGTCGGAGATCGGCTGCTTGCGAGACTTCATGCCTTCGATGAAGTTGGCGGTGTGGTTCGCGCTGACCTTGCCGCCGTAGACTTCTTCGATCGCCCCGTCCGGCAGCGGATTGTCTTTCAGATCGTCAATCGGTTTGCCGGCAATCTTGCCGCGGTTGACGAAGAAACGACCTTCGCTGCCTTCAAACAGAATGCCGTTGTCGCCTTCGCTGGTGATGATCATCTCAATGCCATGCGGCATCTCGACGCGAATGTTGAAACTCGTGGCGGCGTTGTAGCGGTCGTCGACGGTCGGATAGCCGTCTTTGTATTCGACCGGCAGCGAATACTCGACGGGCGTCACTTTGCTCGGCCCCGTGTCGCTGGCCCCGATGGCCCAGCAGGCAATATCGACGTGATGGGCGCCCCAGTCGGTCAACTTTCCGCCGGAGTATTCGTGCCAGTTGCGGAAGGAATAATGGCAATTGCTGAA
>DASVHB010000307.1:0-8581 GCA_036379195.1 Pirellulales bacterium | reverse complement strand
GTGGCCGGGGCAGAGGCTTGCCGATGCCCCGGAAGCGGATCAGCCGGGGCATCGCTTAGGCTCTGCCCCAGCCACCGGACCGTGGAACGGCACGAAGGCGTTCCCTAGAGAGCAGGTCGCCGCTATTTCGCGGCGTTCACGGGCGGATGGATCTCTTCACCGGGCAGCTCGCGACGGGCGCGCGCGAGAACCGCCTGGGCTTCGGCGGTGCGTCCGTGAGCCTGCAGGTCGTCGACCCACCGCTGATAGAGCGCGACGAGATTCGAACGAAGCGGCGCATGCGCGGAGTACCTTCCTCGGCCATACGCCAGCAGTTCGACGGCTCCTGGATAATCGTGGTCGCGGGCACGCGCCAGCGCCCAGTTGTTGAGTGTGGCTCGCAGATTGCTCCGAGCCAATGGGTTGTCGGGGTCGAGCCGCAGGGCCTTGCAATTTTGCCGGGCAGATTCGATATAGCGGCCCGCGGTGATGGCATCGACGCCGGCATTGTAGTAAACCAGAGCCACCAGCGCTGTGTTCGAAAGGCGTCGTGCGGCAGCATCTTCGGGCGTTGGTTTTCCTAAGCTTTGTTCGACCAACGCCCGGCGCTTCGCGCGGTCGTCGATGACCTCGAACCAACGGGGGCAGGTCATTTCGACGTCGAATGTGCCGATTGGCGTGGTCACCACGCTATAGACGTGCTCAGGAGTTTCCACGGCGTACACGCTCAGCCCGAGCGCTTCGGCCAGCGAGTTGAACAAAACGGTGGCGCCCACGCAGTTGTAACCGTCGCCGGCGAGCGTGCGCGTCAGGTCGGTGCAATCGTCGTGATAACCGCCCCGCAGCACGTTGCGATGCAAATACTCGAAGACGGCTTGCGCCTGCTCGTGCGCACCGCGCGCGGCGGTGGTTTGCCGCAGGTTGGTCAGCCAGCCTTGCCAGGTTCGCCGATCATGGGCGAGCGCGTTTTCGTCGGCGACGCCGCCCGCCGCCAACGCCGCCTCGAACAGCCATGGCCCGTGTGCGTGGCCGGTCTGGGCCTCGGCCAGCAAGCGGCTTTCGGTGGGGCTGTCGTTGAAGGCCACGCCCGGCGGCAGTTCCGCTGGATCGGCGCGGCCCGCCGCGGCGAGCGCCAACAGCAGCAGCGAATAACCACAACCAAGATGACGTGCGGCGCGGCGCATGAACACGACAAAAGCGAGATCAAGTTGCCGCCCCCGTAACATGGAAGACTTCGCGGCAATTCCGACGTGCAACTATATGTCGCGTGAACGTGACGCGCCTCGCGCCGGCGCAATCCACAAAGCCGGTGCAATCGGCCCTGCGCGTCGATTCAGCCTTCGCCGCCGACGTCGTACAAAAACGCCTCTTGAATCAACGCCGTCTCACGCTGGTTGTGGTCGTTGATCTGCTCCAACAACTCGCCCAGTTCGCGGCAAAGCCGCTGGAACGCTTCGGGGTTGTCGGGCGTGGTGCGTTCGAGCCGGTAGTTCAGCCCGCCCAACACATCGCGAAACCGGTCGTGCTCGGTGCGCAGCTTGACGGTTCGCTCGGACCATTGCGGATACGACTCGGTGACCACGTTCATGTAGCCGTCGAACTCTTCCAGCGCCATCACATGCTCCAGATGCCGCTGGAACGACTGGCAGATAAACCTTAGTCCCGAGAGCTTTCGTGAGAAATCGTCGCCAGACTTCATCTGCATGGTGGCCCGCAGGGCGGCGGCGATGTGCTTGAGCATTTCGTGCTCGATGGCCGCCTGCTGGGCAATTTCGTCTCGTTGCATGGCAGATCCTCCGCGCGCAAGTGGTTTCCTTTTTATTGTCGGCGGATGGCGATAAAATGCAAGTAAACACCGGCGAGGCTCTGCCCCGGCCACCGTGGATTCTGTTTCATCCAATTTACGAAGCACTCGATACATGCCCTACATCATCAGCGGTTGCCGCACTCCGATCGGAAAATTCCTGGGCGGCCTGGCCGGCGTGCCGGCGCCGCGATTGGCGGCGGTGTGCATCGCCGAAGCGTTGCGCCGCGCCGACCTCGACGCGGCCCAAGTCGACGAAGTGATTCTCGGCCAGATTCTCACCTCGGGCGTGGGACAGGCGCCGGCCCGCCAGGCCGCTTTGGCGGCGGGGCTGCCCGCCACGGTGCCCGCGCTCACGATCAACAAAATGTGCGGCTCGGGATTGAAAGCGGTCATGCTGGCCGATCAGGTCATTCGCTCGGGCGACGCGCGGGTGATCGTGGCCGGCGGCATGGAGAACATGAGCCGCGCCCCCCACTTGCTCACCGGCACGCGCGAGGGCTGGAAGTATGGCCCGCAGACCGCGCTCGATTCGATGATTCACGATGGACTTTGGTGCCCGTTTGAAGACGCCGCCATGGGCGCTGCGGCCGACTATATTGCCGCCAGCCGCGGCGTCAGCCGGGCCGATCAGGATGCCTTCGCCGCCGAGAGCCACCGCCGCGCGGTCGCCGCGGTTGCCGAAGGGCGGTTCCACGCCGAAATCGTTCCCGTGACGGCGCCTGGCCGCAAAGGCGACGTGGTGATCGATGGCGACGAAGGCCCACGCCCCGAGACGACCACCGAAAAACTTGCCGGACTAAAACCCGCGTTCAGCGGCGAGGGCACGGTGACGGCCGGCAACGCTTCGCAATTGAGCGACGGGGCGGCGGCCCTGGTGGTGGTCGACGATGAGCTGGGCAGCGCCAGCCGCTCGCCGCTGAAAGCGCGCATCGTGGCGTCGGCCGCCAGCGGCGTCGAGCCGAAGGAAATCTTTATCGCCCCAGTCACGGCGATGGAGCGCGTGCTCGACAAAGCGCGGCTGACGCTGGCCGACATCGACTTGGTGGAGTTGAACGAGGCGTTTGCTTCGCAGTGCCTGGCCTGCGCCCGCCCGCTAAAGCTCGACCTTTCCAAGACCAACATCCACGGCGGGGCGATCGCCCTGGGACATCCGATTGGCGCCAGCGGCGCTCGCGTGTTGGTGACGCTGTTGCACGCGTTGGCCACCCGCGGTCTCCGGCGGGGTTTGGCGGCGCTCTGTCTGGGCGGGGGGAATGCCGTGGCCATGATTGTGGAGTGCCGTGGCGAATGAAGGATATACGAAATATCGTGGAAGCTTGCGACATTTCGTGGGATCAGCAGGCGAGAGATCTCGGCGGTGAGTCCGGTATGCGGCCCGCGTGCGTTCAAAAGGCGCAGCGCGCTGCGCCTTTGAACGCACGCATGCGACGCCTGTTGAAAAACGGGGACTGGCTCCGAGCTGCTTGGCGAGAATCCTGCAAAAGATTGGCTTTGCGAGGTGCCCGTCCCCCTTTTTTCAACAGGCAGTTGGCGCCTACTCCGGATCATCGGCAATCACCGCTTCGATGACCGCGCGCACTCCGGGCGTCAGGTGAAACCACTCACCGCCGAGTATGGTGGGCCGGCGCTCGCAAGCTCGCTTGTCCCACGCTACGCCAGCATCAGCAACTCAACTTTTCGCCACCGCGCGGCCGAGCCGCCCCTTGACGGCCCGCGGCATATACTCTACAAACACGAGTACACTAATTTGTGGAGTTATTGTTCGATAAGGAGAACCTACGATGAGCGGTCACGATCTCGATCGAGTGCGGGCGGACCTGGCGACCGTGCGAAACGCCCTGGGAGTCGATTTGCCGTATGGCGAAGCCGATGTCTGGTTCCACGCGGCGCTGGCGGCGTCGGGCGGAGTGTACGCCGTTTTGACCTGGCCGAATTCGTCCGTCGAAGTCACATCCGCGTGGAGTGCGCTGCCGATCTTCGCGGCCATCGGCGCCTACGTGCTATACCTGGCGGTCAAATCGCGCCGGTTGCCGCCGCGCGAGGAGGCGCGCCGCCGCGAGTATAAGTCGGGGCTTATTGCCGTGGCGGTCATCGTCCCGGCCGTGAGCGCCTATGCGAAGTGGGCCAAATACGCGGGTCTGACGCCGATGCAGGGCGGCGGCTGTCTGATGGCATTCATGGGCGTGACGATGTTTCTCATCGGCGTGGTCTCGCCGCCCGCGCGTTATCCGCGAAGTCTGCTCATCGCGCCGTCGCTGCCGATAATCGCCTTCGGGGCGTTCATTCCATTCGCCGCGCCTGACTACTGCCATTGCCTGGTCGGGCTGATGGACATGGCGGCGGTGGGCCTGGTGGCGCTGATCGAGCATCGGCATATCCGACGGCATCGCATGGAGGGCGAGAATCATGTCGGCAATTGATTTCAACGGCCTCGACACGGTGGTCCATGGGCCGGTGCGGCTGGGCGTCATCACGGCATTGCAGGCCGATGGGCCTTTGGATTTCACGACGCTTGTCCGGCGCTTCGAGGTGGCCGACGGCGCGATGGGCCTACACCTGCGCAAGTTGGAAGACGCCGGGTATATCGCGCCCCATCGTCGGTTTGTCGGACGCCGGCCGAAAACCACCTATCGCATCACCGCCGCCGGACGCAAGGCCTTGCGCCAATATCTAGCCACCATGCGGCGCATCATCGACCTCGCCGAGGGTGTAAACTCGGGGTAGAATTGAGGATCTCCATCGAGACGGGCTTTTGATCAGCGGGCTGGCGGAAACGGGCGAAATGCGCGAGCTGCCGCGTGCGGCACCATGGCGCGTCCTAATGCGAGAGCTTAGAACGGTCTTCCAAGATGGCGTCGAATTCGGCCAGATCCTCGTCCGAAAATCCTTCGAGCACGTTGCACCATTCGGGCAGCGTGCCGTCCGGAGACGGCTCCGGCGTTGGCGAAGCTACCGGCAGAACCCGCACGACCACCGCCTGATGCCGCGAAGGATCGAGCGGAGCGCCGATCACTCGTTCCAACGCCGAGAGGTCTTGCGGAGCGATCTCGCTCAAGTTTTTGACGGTTTCCATTTCCTCATTGTATCAACGCGGCGCCTCTTGCGACAACACGAGAGCCATTCAAGCCTGCCAAACATCGCGAGAAGGAAAAAGGCGGCCGCCCACCGCGCGGCCCCGGTTGCCACACGCCGAAGGAGATCATTTCGCTTCGCCCGGTCGAGAGTATGGTGTGGTTCGGACGTGGTATTGGCTGGCGCCGTTCCCACCGCCATATCACGGATGGCCAGCACGCGGCGCTCTGGCGTTGCCAAGCTTCTTCATGCGGCTGCGAAGCGTGTTCGGATGCGTCGCCTGGATCTTGGCGGCGCCATGCGGACCGTCGACAACCCAACCTGTCTTCTCGAGCGTAGCCAGTATGTGATTGCGTTCGTTCGACTCGAGCGTTTCGGCCGGTTTCGATTCTCGTTCGCAGGATGCGATTCGGTGGTCCGGTTCGCGAACGAGCGGGTTCGGCGAGTCAACAGCCGCAGCGCGTTCGGCGGCGGCGGCGAACACATCCGGTCTTGGGCACAAGTGACATCCCAACCAGCCCAGGCGCCTCTTCAGGCTTGATTCCCAGGATCCGCAGCGCGGCCCGATTGGCGCTGATGAAGCGGGATTCGTGGTCCTCCTTGACATACGCGATGGGTGCTTCTTCATACAGGTCACGAAATCGTTGCTCACTGTCGCGAAGCTCCCCTTCGAGCCGTAGGCGCGACAACTCTGCTGCCGCGCGCGCGGCAAAAATGCGGAAGATGAGCAGTTTTCGCGGCTCTTCGGGCATCGGCCGCTCATCGAAGACCGCGAGGTGGCCCAGAACTTTTCCTTGCGGATTCACGAGAGGTACGCCCAGATAGCTTTCGATTCATCGGCCTTCGCCAACGGCTGACCGGATGAGTCGAGCTGTCCCTGGGCGGATCGGCGGCAGCGACCTGGCGACCAACCCGCCACCAGCCAAACTATCGTACCGATCGGATTGGTCGACGGCTACGAGCTTGCGAGAATCGTTAAGTACCAAAGCGGCGGCGTCGCCGGTATGATGGCTGGCTGAGGGAAGACCACCGAAATGCGGTCTGACTGCTTGCGCGAAGCGCGGATCACGCCGGCCATGCCGCTGGCGTCAGCCGCGATCGAATCCCACGCCACCATGCCAAATTTGCCTGACAACCAGCCCCCTTGTCCGCCCAGCTTCGAGCAGGCCCTGGCCCAGTTGGAAGCGATCGTCCACGAGCTGGAAGAGGGCGAGATCGGGCTGGCCGAGGCCCTCGACCGATACGAGCAGGGCATCAAGCTGCTCAAGCAGTGCTACGGTCTGCTGGAACGCGCCGAGCGGCGGATCGAGCTGCTCAGCGGGGTCGACGCGGCGGGCAATCCCGTCACCCAGCCGTTTTCCGACTCCCCCTCATCGTTGGAAGAAAAGGCCCAATCGCGCAGCCGGCGACGCACCCGCACGGGGGACAAGCCGCATACCCCGCAAGACCGGCCCCCGCCCGAGCCGGAGCAACCCGGCATGGACGAGGGCGGAATTCTGTTTTAGACTAGGTAGTCGCTTTCTCCACGGCGGGGCGGCGGTGGTTTCTCACGCTCATTCGCACCGATGGCACGAAGTCAAACCGATTCGTTTGAGCAGTTGGCCGCTGAGCTGCGCCCGCAAATCGAAGCGGCGCTGGAGCGGTACACTCGTCCCGCCGCCGGCTGTCCCGCCGGTCTCGCCGAGTCGATGCGCTATAGTCTGTTGGCCCCCGGTAAGCGGCTGCGCCCGCTGCTGGTGTTAATGGCGGCCGAGGCTTGCGGTGGTAAGGTAGGCGAGGCGATGCCCGCCGCCTGCGCCGTCGAAATGATCCATTGCTACTCGTTGATCCACGACGACCTGCCGGCCATGGACGACGACGACCTGCGTCGCGGGCGTCCGACGAACCACAAGGTGTACGGCGAGGCGCTGGCCATTTTGGCCGGCGACGCGTTGCTGACGCGGGCCTTCGAGATATTGGCTCGCGACGTTCGCCCCCCGCAGGTGGCCGCCGCCTGCTGTGCCGCCCTGGGCCAGGCCGCCGGCGCCTGCGAGCTGGTGGGCGGGCAGGCCGACGACATCCTGGGCGAGAAAGGGCATGCGAAACAAAACGGCGCGGGGCGGCCAGGACCGGCCAGCACCGAGGCCATGCTGGCGTCGCTCGAGGCCATCCATCGGCGCAAGACCGGTTCGATCTTTCTGGTCTCGTTGCGGCTGGGGGCCTTGACGGCGGGGGCCGATGCCATGCAAATGAGGTTGCTCGATGAATACGGCGAACGTTTGGGGCTGGCCTTCCAGATTGCCGACGACCTGCTCGACGTGCAGGGCAACGAAGGCGCGGTGGGCAAGCGGGTCGGTAAGGACGCCGATCGCGGTAAACTGACATTTCCGGGGTTGTTAGGCGCCGACGAGAGCCAGCGGCGGGCCGAGCGACTGGTGGCCGAGGCGTGCGAACTGCTCGTCGCCCTGGGGCCGCCCGCCGAACCGCTCGCCGCGCTGGCACGTTACGTCGTCGAACGAGATCGCTGATGGACCAAATTCTCTCAAAAATCGACTCGCCGCGCGATTTGCAGGCGCTCTCGCCCGCCGAGTTGGAGCAGCTCGCCGCCGAAATGCGCGAGGTGCTCTGCAACCTGGTGACCAACCGCACCGCCCATTTCGCCTCGAACCTGGGCGTGGTCGAGCTCTGCCTGGCGCTGCACACCGAGTTCGATTTCAGCCGCGACCGCCTGATCTGGGACACCGGCCACCAGATTTATCCGCACAAGCTCATCACGGGCCGCTATCACGAGTTCGGCTCGATCCGCATGAAGGGCGGGCTGATGGGCTACCCCAATCCGCACGAAAGCGACTACGACCTGTTTATGACCGGCCACGCCGGTTGCAGTGTCTCGACCGCGCTGGGGCTGAAAAGCGGCGACGACCTGCTGCCAGGCCAGGGCGATCGGCATTCGGTGGCGGTGATCGGCGACGGCGCGCTGCCTTCCGGCATTGTGTTCGAGGCGCTCAACAACGCCGGCGGCATGAAAAAGAAGATCCTGGTGATCCTCAACGACAACAAAATGTCGATCTGCCCGCGGGTGGGCGGCGTGGCCGATTATCTCGATCGGCTGCGCGTGAATCCGCTCTACGCCGGGCTGAAGCACGAGGTGGTCAAGGCCCTGAACAAAGTGCCGCTGTTGGGCGACCCGGTCGAGCGGTTGCTGTGGCAGGCCAAAGAATCGATCAAAGCGGGACTGCACGGCGGCATGCTCTTCGAAGAGCTGGGCTGCCGCTATATCGGCCCCATCGACGGCCACAACATCGGCCAGTTGCGCAAATATCTGAAGTTGGTCAAAGACGTCGAGGGGCCGGTGCTGCTGCACGTGGTGACCGAAAAGGGCCACGGCTTTCAGCCCGCCGCCGAAGACCCGGTGTTTTTCCATACGCCGGCTCCCTTCCAGCGCGACGAAAACGGCTCGGTCTCGTTCAAAAAGAGCTCGTCGCGCAGCTACACCAACGTGGCCAGCGAGGCGATCTTCGATCAGCTCACGCACAACCCGCGCGTGACGGTGATGACCGCCGCCATGTGCCAGGGAAACAACCTGGAACGCGTCCGCGAGAGCTTTCCCGAGCGGTTCTTCGATACCGGCATTTGCGAGTCGCACGCGGTGGCCTTCGCCGCCGGGCAGGCCAAGGCCGGCCTGCGCCCGATCGTCGATATCTACAGCACCTTCCTGCAACGCAGCTACGACCAGATCTTCCA
>DASVHB010000306.1:0-2443 GCA_036379195.1 Pirellulales bacterium | reverse complement strand
GTTCTTGCTGCTGGCCGTCAGCACATTCGACGTGCTGAAGAGGCCGAGCGGGCCGGTCGTGCCGTCGCCGGTGGCGATCTCTTTGTCGAGCCACTGCAACAGGGCCTTTTGATACAAGGCGATGATGTCGGCCTGCAGGTCGATGGGGCTGTCGGCCAAAAAGTCGCGGCCGATGGTGATGGCGCCCGTGGCGTTGTAGATACTCGTCGTCAGGCTGCCGACCAGGTTGGTGGTGGTTTGCAGCGTGACGCCCGGCGTGTCGCCTTCGGCGGGACCGGCGGAAATGGTCAGGTTCGCCAGCGTGGCGCCTTTCACCTGGTTGCTGGTGTTCAGCTCGCGCAGATCGACCAGCGGAAACAGCTCGCCGTAGAGCAACGGGAACGTGACCAGATCGACATCGAAGAAGTACGGCACGGCGTACTGGCCGCCCGAAGTGGAGTCGGACAGCAGCGTCTTCTGGTGCAGCGGCGCGAGCTTGCTCGGCTCGCGGTAGTAGTGTGTGCCGTTGCCGTCGCGGACTTCGCCCACCCATTCGCCGCGCTCGACCAGCTCGCGATACAGATCTTTGTCGTGGTCGCTCAGCAGATGGGCGGTGCCGATCTGGCTGGCCAGCTTGTGTTTGAGCCAGGCGCCGGCCATGGCTTTTTCGAGCTGGCTCGACTCATAGGCCGGGCGGTTTTCGAACGTCAAATCTTGGCCTGCCAGGCGGCCCAGGTGCAGGCTGGCCTTTTTGTCGGTGGGCCAGCAGAGGCGGCGCTTGGTCGAGTCGTATTGTTCGCTGGCCCGTTTGACGCGCGGCGCGCCGGCGGCAGCGGGAGCAGCGAAGATGGTTTCGGGCGTGACTTGCGTTTCGGTCGGCATGGTGTGGGTTCCTTGGTTCTGGGAAAAGTGGGCTTGTAAAGATCGCTCAGTGGCCGGGGCAGAGCCTAAGCGATGCCCCGGTGGATGTGCGAAATCGCGAATGTGGAGTGCTGAGGCGCTGAGGGGCTCAGCCAGAGCGGCGCGAGGCATCGGCGGTTCGAGCGCGGGAGGCGACACTGCCGCACCGGGGCATCGCCCGGCCAATTGCGCGGGTTGGTAGTCGCGGGCCGGTTCCTGGCCGGGCTCTGCCCCAGCCACCGGGTCACCGCTCATATCGCCGTCGTCGTCTTGTGGCTGTGGGTCGCCGGCCAAAACGCGCTGGACGTGCTGGACGGCCTCGTCGGCCAAACCGCGCACCGGCGCGGTCGCTTCGGCGTGACCCACGATGGCTTTCCCATGCGCGACCGACTCGTTCAATCGCGCGGCGTTGTCAGCCGAGACGGCCCGGCCCGACTTGCGCCGCAACGCCTCGCACGCGGTCTCGCCCGCCGGCACGTTTCCCTGGCCGCTTTCGTCGTCTGCAAAGTCGGATTCGCTGTCGGGCTGGTTGAGCATGTCGTCGAGTGGCTGCATGGCCTTTCGCGCCAGCTCGGCGACCTCATCGGTGGCGTCATCGTGATGTTCGATGGCTTTGTAGTGAAACGCCGCTGCCCGCAGTCGCTTCTCATTGGCCGCGCTGAACACGCGCCCCGCTTTCGTTTCCATTGCAGTCTCTTCCATCGCGTTCAACTCCCTTACTGGTTGAAGTGTTTGTCTGTCTCTGTTTCTCCCCTGCTCCCTCGCTGCCTTGCTCCCCCGCTCGTTCGTCCCATTCAAGGACACCACCACCAGTCGCGCTGCGAACCTGGCCCCGGCCCACGCCTTGACCAGCGGATGCTCCAGCTTCTGGCGGCTGAAGGCTTCGATCACCGCGTCCGGGTTGCTGGGCACCGAGACGAGCGAAACTTCCAAGATCTGAAATTGCAAAATGTGGTAGCCCGCCGAGGGATCGTCGATATCGAGCGGCTCCCAGGCGGTAGGCAAGAATCCGTGGCTGATGCGTAGCGCGCCGTGCTCGGCCAGCAGCGCGGCGTCTTGTCCCAGGGCGGTGCCGGCGATGGCAAAGCTGCCGGTCAGCCGGTCGCTGGTCCGTTGATCTTCGGCGAGTAATCGTCCGATCGGCAGATCGGGCAAATGCTGCCACAACAGCGGCGCCGCCGGATCGAGCTGGGCGCCGCTCGTCTCAAGCACGTCGCCATCGCGATCTTGTCGCGTGGTGGTGATGACGGCCGGAAACGTAGCGATGGTGTGGGGTGGCAGCTCGTAGGTCAGGCTTTCCAGCCTGACGTCGCTACTCTGTGCGTCCGCAACACCGGTTTTTCCGGCGGCTGGGGCAGAGTGTAACGATGCCCCGGCGGTTGGAGGGGCGGGAAAGCCACCGTAGCCATCACGCTCCGCGTGAGTAACCGTTCACCAGCGACAGGTCGGGGGGGTGGAGCGGCGTGGGCGGGCGGAGGGGCTTATTTGCCGCTGGCGGAACGGCCGGCAAGACGACGCTGGGCGCGACGGTAGTGACGGCGGTCGGCGGCGTCGCGACGCTCGT
>DASVHB010000305.1:0-15833 GCA_036379195.1 Pirellulales bacterium | reverse complement strand
GCAGAGCTTTTTACTTGGGCCCGGCGCGCGGCAGCCCCCGCGGCCCGGCTGAAAACGTTGCTCGATTTTTTAGACGACGTCCAGATACTTGATCTAGATCTGTCGGTGGCGAAACGCTGTGGTGAACTCCGTGCGGCGCTGCTGGACGCGGGTAGGCCGACGCCGACGCTCGATTTGCTGATTGCGGCCACAGCGGCCATCCACGGGCTGACGTTAGTTACTCACAATACTCGAGATTTTTCCCATATTCCCGGTATATCGCTCGTGGACTGGCTCGTCCCCTAGTGCCGCGCTTTAGAACGCGTTCGGACCTGTTGGGAACACGGACGTCGCGAGCGCATCGGCTAAATATGCCGCTCCTGGTGGGTCCATGCCACAATACTTGCTCACCGCAAAAACATCTGGTGGCCGAAAAGTCACCGAGCTGGTGACCGCCGACTCCGCGCGAGCGGCGATTGACGACCTCAAGAGCCGCGGATACGACGGCATCGTTCTGCACACCGATGACGCTGGCGCCCAGGTCGTGAAGCCAATGCAGATGACGCCCTTGTTGGGCGCGTATGACATTGTGCAAAACCGCTCTCGCAGCAGCATCCATCAAAACGTCCTGATGGTCCTCGGTGCCTACCGGACCATGTGGAAGTTGCTGGCCGCTATAGGCGCCATTTTCTTTCTTCGTCGCTATCTGGACGTGCCGTGGGGGCTACTCGATGGGCCTCTTGTCGCCGCGTTGTTACTTCCCGTCATCGTGGCCTACCTCAGTCGTTTTCCAGTGGTCCGTTATCATCGCCTCTTGGAAGCCCAGTCATGGCGACGCGGGGAAGAGGTGTTGCGACTATTGCCGCGCGTTTCGCGATTGCTAACTCCTGCCGTGGCCGCCTGGCACCAGGCGAAGGCATTGGCTTCGCTTGGGCGGCTCGACGAGGCGCTCGCCGTGTTCACGCCGTTTTCCGGCAGTGATGAATTACCCATGGTCCGCTTCTGGCCAATGCTTGCGGGGGTCTATCGAGTTGCCAAAGAAGATGAGCTAGCCGTCTCGGCCTACGAACAGGCTCTTGAACTTGCGCCCCACGACCCAGCAGTGTTGGTTGGTTTGGCAAACGCCCTGCTCGATATCCGCGGTGACGCTCACCGCGCTAGCGAACTTGTGAATCGGGCCCGGCAGCAGCCGCTGAGCGACGTGGCTGAGCCGTTGACAGCAATGGCGGAAGGCATGATCGCAATCGAAGACGGAAACAGTCGCCTGGCCATCGCGAAGCTGGAGCCCGCGCTTCGCTGCCAGCGGCGATTTGCAAAGGGCCATCCGACATCGGCTGCCGCCGCCGACATGATCGAGGGCAAACTCGCGCTCGCCAAAGCGATGGCGGGCGATCTTGAGGCCGCCCGCGACCACTTCCGACGCGCCGAACCGCGACTACGCGCGTTGAAGTCGGAGCGGTTGTTAGCTCGCTGTCAGCAAGCGATCGGCATCATGAGTGCAACACCACACGCGTAAGCGACGGACACGCGCTCTACGACCCTCGCTTACGCGTTTTGATGTTGCGCTTTTGGAAGCCGGGCGTGGTGCTCTCCGCCGCCGCTCCGCGGCTCCCGCAACAAAATCTACTGGTCTTCCGCGGGCTGGCGCCCACGGCTAAGCTCCGTTGCCACTCCGTGGCAGTGAAAAGCGCAGCACCAAAACGTACACCTCGGGCTTCCACGGCAGATGACCAGCCGGGCGCGAGGTTTCACCGGTTGCCATACAGCGGCAAATACCGGTAATACACCTCCAAGCACAGCGCCCCCAGCGCGGTGGTGTAAACGCGGCCGCCGTGGCTGCCCCAGACGTCGTCGGGGTCCCAACTGCCGGCCAACTCGCCGTCGCCGCGCTGGCGCGAAATGAGCGCCGGTTCCAACGCATCCTTCCACTGCTGCCAGTATTTGCCTTGCAGTTGAAACATGCCCAGCGTGGCGTAATACCAGTAGTAGAAATTGGCGCGGCCCGTGCCGGGCATTTCGCCCAGCACAAAGTCGCCCGCCTTGTTGCTGTCGGGGTGATTGCGAGAGAGTCCCAAAAACTGCCGGCAGACCAACGCCTCGGCCGTCATGCTGCGCGTGTAGGGCTCGCGCGGCAACGGGCGATACTTGGCCAGCCCGTCGGACGACACGTTCGACAAAAACCGCAGCATGCCCTGCCGCGATTTCTCGGGTATGGGCAAGCCCCCCAGTTCCGCGCTCTTCAATGCCATCAACTGCCAGCCCAGTTGGCTGGTGTCGCACCAGGGATCGCCCGGTTGATAGCGCCAGCCGCCGGCGGTGTCGCTCTGGGCCGAGAGCGTGTAGCCGATGGCTTTGCGCACCGGCTCGCGCAAGCGTTCGTCTTGCGTCATGGCGAAGGCCTCGCTCAAAGCCAGCGCCGCCATGCCATGACAATACATCATCGCAAACCGATCGGCCTGGCCGCCCAGACTGCCGTCGCTCTTTTGAGCATCGATCAAGAATGCCAGCCCGCGCTCGACGGTCTCGGGGTAGTCGCCCTCCAGGTGCGTCTGCCCGTTGCCGAGAAACGCCAGCAGTGCCAGGCCGGTGACGCCAGTATCGGCCTCGGTGCCCACCTTGCCGAAGTTTTCGTTGCCCACGCGGCGCTCGTTGCCGGCGCCGTGCTCGCTGGCGTCCCAGCGGCCGTCGTCGGCCTGATGATCGGCCAACCACTTGAGAGCCGCTTTGACCGCGGCTTCGGTGTCGGGCGAGCCGCCATGCGAGGCGATGATCTCCGCCTTGCGCACCGCGCGGCGATGTTCATACACGCGCGGCAGCTCCGCCGCCGGCTCGCCCGGACGAACTTTGCGCGGAGCAAGCAGCGGGTTCTCCGTCGCGTCGGAGCGGCCGATCGACGCGCCGGCCATCGCTTCGCTCGCCGCCGCGCCGCCCCGCCGCACCAGCGACGCCACGCCGGCGTCAAGTTCGTCGGTACGGCGCGTGCGAGCCGCCTGGTTTCCGTCGGCGGAATCAGTCCCGACGCTTTCGGGCCCCAACGGGCTTTCGGAACGTGCCCGCGATTCAACATTTGGCGCGTTCATGCGGGCCTCCGGCGTGGTCGTCAACAGATCGGTCATCCGCGGCAATTCGGCCACGTCGCGCAGTTCGCCGGGTAGCGCCGGCGAAGATTCAGGCCGCTCGGGACCGGGAGTGGGCGTCGTCGTTTGCGCCCGTTGCGGTCCTGCCTGGCGATCAGGCACCAGGTCAGCCGCCTCGCGCCGGCTGGCCGAGGGCGCCTCGATCTCTTCCGAAGCCGCCGCTTCGTTTCGCTCGGCCACCGAAGCGCTCTCGACATCCACTTCCGCCCGTGGCTGCTCCAATTCGCTGTCGGGCAGCTTTTCCATCGCTATGTCGGCGGGCAGCAGCGGCGACACGTCTTCGGCCTGCCGCTGAGGCTCGTCGCTCGGCATCGTCGGCGGCCGGTCGAGCGCCACTTGCTCGGTGTGCGGCGCATCGTGGGAAAACACTTCCCAGGGCTTGGCCGTCGGCGCGCCCTGCGATTCGTTGCGATTCGACTCCGCCAGGAGTTCGCCGGGCGGTTCGTCGACCAGCGCGGTCTGCACCAGCTCTTCATGCGGAGTGGCCGCCACAATCTCGACGGTGGTCGCATAGGTGGCCAGCAGCAGGTGCGTCACCAGCGACAGCACCATGCACTTCTTGAGCGGCTGCGACTGGCCCCAACGGGTGACCATCATCAACAGCAGCGCGATGGTGATGCCCACCAGCCCCAGCCACACGATGCCCAGCACCAACTGCGGGCCGGTGAGAAAATCGAGCAAGCGATCGAGCCGAGTTACGGCCATGCGTCACCTCGGCGGCGGGTTCAAGAGTTTGACGGAGATGCTCAGCTCCGAAACGCCGGCCTGCTTGCAGGCGTTGAGCACTTCGGCCACGCGCTGGTAACGCCCTTCGCCGTCGCCGCGCACCAGCACGCCTAGGCCGGCATACTGACGCTTGGCCTCGGTCAGCCGGCTGGTCAGCTCGTTCAGGTTGCGCATCACCTGGCGGTCCATCTCGATCACTCCGTCGCGATAGATGTTGATGGTTTTCTTTTCCGGGGCGTCGGTCAGAGCGCCCTTGTCGCTGACCTCGGGCACCTGCAGGCCGATCTTGCGCTCCAGCTCGGTAAACTTGCTGGCCGCCATGAAAAACAGAATCAAGCAGAACAGCACGTCGACCATCGACGTCAGGTTCAGGGTGGGCGCTTCGTCGTGAGAGGTTTTGAGCGGCATGGGGAAGTGCGGAGTGCGGAGTGCGGAATGCGGAACTCATCACACCAACCCGAAGCGCCAGCGAGGAGCGCTTCGTGGCGGCCTCAGTTCAGATCGCCTCGCTGGCGCTTCGGGTTCGTGTGAGAATGTCACATCCTTTCTATTTCAGGCGGCCGAATCTCTGCGGCTGGTGCGGGTTTTGGCCGGCCCGGCGGCCTGCAGCGCCTCGGCCGAAATGGCCGAGACCACCTCTTGACCCAGTGCGTCCAGCTCGACAATCAACTGGTCGACGCGGCTTAGAAAAAACAAGTAACACACCAGCGCCGGAATGGCGATCGACAGCCCGGCGGCGGTGGTGATCAGCGCCTCGCTGATGCCCCGCGAGAGCAGTTCGGGCCGTCCCATGGCGTCGGAGCTCGAAATATCGTTGAACGCCTTGATCATGCCGAACACCGTGCCCAGCAGCCCCAACAGCGGGCTGATGGTCGAGACGGCGTTGAACACCCGCACGTATTTGCGCAGACCGTTGGCGGCGCGTTCGCCGGCGTCGAGCGCGGCCTGCTCGACTTCGACGGCGGGCCGTCCCCATTTGCGAATGGCCGCGGCGAACACGCCCGCCGCCGGGCTGCCGTTCTCTTCGCACAGCGCCAATGCCCGGTCGCGGTCGAGCTGGCCGTCTTGCAGTTGGTGCAAAAACCGCTTCACAAACGGTCGGGGAATGACGCGCCCGCGCCGCAGCGCGATTGCCCGCTCAAACACAAACACCAGCGTGATGAACGAGCAAAAGATGATGGGGATCATCAAGATCCCGCCGGCCTGAATAATTTGTAACAGGTTGCGTTGCGGAATCAGATCTCCCTGAGCGACCGGGGCCACCGCGCCGGGACCGGTGTCGGCGGCCGGCGCTTCGGCATCTTCGGCCTGAGCTAAGGCGGCCGCCGGGCAAGTCGCCAGCGAGCACGCGGCCAGCAGCGCCGCCATCAGCAGCGCCTGATGAAACCGGTTAAAACGTGAACGATTCATCATAAGCAAGCTATTTCTTCGCTTGCGCCCGCGCCTGGGCGGTCTTCAGCCGCTCGGAGGCGTCCTGGGCGAACTCGGTCTGTGGATAGGTCTTCAGCAGCCGAGCGTACAACTCGACCGCCGGCTGCCATTCTCCCAAATGCTCGTGGCACTTGCCGGCCTGCAACAGCGCCGCCGCCTGCCAGGTGGGAAACGCATAGAGAATCTCGACTCGCAGGTATTCGCGCAGCGCCGACTCGTAGTCTTCTTGATGGAAATAAGTCTCGCCGATCATCCACTGGGCCTTGGCGGCGGTTTCGGTCTTGGCGCCGGTCTCGCTGCGCGTCGCGCGGCGGTAATCGGCGCGGGCGTCGTCAAAGTTGCCCTGCGCCGCCTGGCAGCGGCCCATCAGATAATCCACTTCATACTGTTGATTAAAATCGGGATAATCGGTTTCGATTTGTGAAGCAATCTCCAGGGCGTCGTGCCACTCTTTCTTTTGGGCAAGAATTTGCGCCTGGCGCAGGGCGATCATGGGCAGCCATTTGGCCTGTTTGCCCCGCATTTCTTCCGCCAATTGCCGCAACTGCTCGCTCGCTTTGGCATAGTCGGCCTGCCGGTAAGCGGCTTCGGCCAGCCAGAACTGGGCCAGCGGCGCCAGCTCGCTGTCGGGGAATTCGGCGATCAATCGCTTCAGCGGCGCGGCCACCCGCGGCCAGGCTTCGCGGCCAATGGCGATCTCTGCTTGCAAAAACAGCGCGTGCGGCGTCACTTGCTCGCCCGGCTGCCCGCCAAACAGTTCTTTGAGTAGTTCGTCTGCCCGGTCGTATTCTTTTTGTTGATATGCTCGTTCGGCGAGCCGAAACACCGCGTCGGCCCAGAGCGGGCTGCGCGGGTTCCCTCGAAGCTGCTCGAAAAGCTGGTCGGCTTCGTCGTGGCGGCCCAGTTCGCGCAGCGCCCAGGCCGCCTGGTAGATCACCGTCTCGCGCTGCGGCAACTGGGGAAACTCGTCGATCAGCCGCTGATACAATTCGGCCGCCGGCTCCAGCCGTCCGAGCCGTTCTTCGAGCCGCGCGGCTGCCAGCATCGCCTGCGGCAATTGCTCGCTGGTCGAATACTCGGCGATGACGCGCTGGTACATTGCCAGGGCCGGTTCGGTCTGATCGAGCTGTTCGAGAATCTGGCCGCGCGTCAACGCCGCTTCGGGCGCCAAGCCGTCGCCGCGGTAATCGTTCAGCAACCGCTCGAACGTGGCCGCCGCTTCCGGCAACTGCTTGAGCTTGTATTGACTCCAGGCCAGGCCCGACAGCCCGCGGGCCGTGTAAGCCGAAGGCTGGCCGGCCAACTTGGCGAACAAGTCGGCGGCCCAGGCGAAATCGTTCTTAGCCACCGCCGCTTCGGCCAACGCCAGCCGCGTGGCGGGCAGAATGCCGGCGTCTTGCGATTGCTCAGCCAGGTCGGCATACACCGCTTTGGCGTGATCGAGCTGCCCGACGCGCGCCAGGCATACCGCCAGCTCGGCCTTGGCCCAGACCACCGTATCTCGATCGGGCTGAGCCGCCAGCAGCGCCTCAATCGTGGCCCGCGCATCGGCGAACCGCTCCAAGCCCATCAACGCCATCGCCCTGGCCCGCACCACATCGAGCTGCAGCGCTCGCAGTCCCTCGTCGATTTGCTCCTCATCGTTCTCCAGCGGGCGTGTGTCGATGGCGGCCAACGTCGCCAGCGCGTCTTGATAGCGCTCGCCGCCCAGCAAGGCCGTGGCCAGCAAATAGCGATCGCGGGCCGGCTGGTGTACCTCCAAACCGTCGGGCGATGATTGCTCGCCGCCGGGTGGCTTGCCCGCCGAACTCACCAGCCCCTCGAACACCGCGATCGCCGCCGGATAATCTTTGCGCGCGAGCAACGAACGTCCGCGGGCGCGATCGACTCGCGGCTTCAGCGTGCTTTGGGCAAAGCGCGTGTCGAATTCGCTCGCCAGCCGATCGACCGCGGCGTGATCGTCTGCGGCCAAGGCCACTTGAATGCGGCCGGCGAAGCTCTTGTCGGCAAAGTCGCTTTGCGGCCAGCGCTGGAGCACTTGCGCGAATTGCGCTTCGGCTTCGGCGTTTTTTCCGGCGTGCAACAGCGACTCGCCCGCGTGAAACCGGGCGGCCGGCGCCAGGTGCTCGTCAGCGTCGGCGGCTTGGGCCACGGCCAGCAGCGTGGTCGCCGCGGCCGCCCAATCGTGCTGCGCCTTTTCGGCCAGGCCCAGCCAATAGCGGGCCTCCAAGCCGATCTCGCCGCGACCGGCAAGCTGCTCGAACCGCGCACGTGCCTGCTCGATCTCGCCGGCATGGTAGAGCGTCTGCCCGGCGGCTAGCTCGGCCCGCGGACGCAAAGGACTTTTGGCGAAGGTGGTGGCGAACTCACTGAAACCTTCGAGCGCCTGTTCGTAGTCGCCGCTGCGATAAAAATTGACCGCCAGGCGATACTGCGCTTCGTCGGCACGGTTGCTGGTGGGTTTCGAGGCCAACGCCAGATAGAGTCGCCGGGCGTCGTCGTCTTTACCCTGCTCTTCCAAGGCGCGGGCCAGCCCAAACCGGCAATCGTCTTGCATCGGCCCTTGGGCAAATTGCTTCAAGCCGCGAGCAAACAGCGTCTGAGCGGTTTGCGCGTCGTGCCGCCGCGCGGCCAGGTCGCCCAGGTAAGGCAGGGCGTAGGCGTTCAGCGGATCGTCGGGATACTTTTGCAGGAAGCTGTTAAGCTCCGCCTGGGCATCGTCGAAACGCCCGGCCAGATAGCTGGCTTCGCCGCAACGGAACAGGGCCTTGCGGGCGAGCCGGTCTTCGGGCGCCCGCTTCAAAAACTCGCGGAATTGCCCGGCGGCTTCGTCGAAGCGGCGCAACTGCACCAGCGACTCGGCCAGATAGAACGTCGCCCGTGTGCTGTTGGCGTGGTCGGCATGGTCGGCCAGGAACGCCTGGAACTCTTCGGCTGCCAGCTTCCAGCGTTTGGCCTGATAGTGCCCGGCGGCAACGGCGAACTGGTCTTCGGCCGGGCCGGCCCAGACGACGCCCGCCGCGGCCGCCAGAGCCAGGGCGAGTGGGGCAACATACTGAGGCAAGCCTGCGCGCACGTCGATCGGGCGAGGGATTAAGGCGGGGCGGGTTTTAAGACAATTATCCTACCGCCGATTGCTCGCAAGTGGCAAGACCCGGCCGCCCAGCGACCCCTGCCGGTTGAACACACAAGTCGTGTTGGCTGCGGCAGTTTGGCGCGGAATCTCCGGCTTCTACACCGGCTCGCCGTTCCAGCGCACAAACCCCTCAAGCGCGAAATACTCGGGCAGGCCCAGGCGGTTGTAGCTGTCGGCGGTGTGGCGATTGCGCTCTTCGGCCCGCTGCCAAAACTCGCGCTCGTCCGAGCCGGGAAACAGCGCCGTGTCTTTCTGCGACTCGTGCCGGAAGATGGCCTTCTTCTTGCGCGCCAGATCGCTGGGGCTGAGCGGCACGGCGATCTCGATCTCGTGCGGCGCCCACTCTTGCCAGGCGCCGCGGTAGAGCAGCGCTTCGGGCAATGGCCCGCCCGCCGCTTCGATCTCCTTGAGGGCCAGAAAGATCGCCTCGGCGCAGACGCGGTGTGTGCCGTGCGGATCGGAAAGATCGCCGGCCACGTAAATCTGCCGAGGCTCGACGCGCTCAATCAGCTCGCGGATAATCCGCACGTCGTCAGGCCCGACCGGGTTTTTGGCGATCGTGCCGGTGCGATAGAACGGCAGATCGAGAAAATGCAGGTGCTCTTCGCGGCAGCCGCAAACGATGGCGCCGGCCTTGGCCTCGCTCCAGCGAATGAGGGCCTTGATGGCCAGCACGGCTTCGCTGTCGGGTTCGCCGGGCGCTTTGCTGGCCAGCGATTGCTGCACGCGCCGCTCGAGCTCGAGCGACTTTTCCTGGTCGATGGCAAACCGTCGGTTGAACTCGGCCACCAGGCTGGCCACCTGCTGCGCGTCGTGATCGAAGACCGCGATGTTGCCGCTGGTCATGTAGGCCACGTGAACTTCATGCCCGTCGTCGACCAGGCGAATGAGCGTGCCGCCCATGCTGATCACGTCGTCGTCGGGGTGCGGGCTGAAACAAATGATGCGTTGCCGCTCGCGCCCGCCGGGGTGGTACTCGATGGTGTCCATCATCCAGCGGAACACGTGGTGGGCCACCCGCTGCGCCGGGCCGTGGTGCCGCAGCAACTGGTGCAGGTTGTGCTCGCGGAAATCGTTGTCGTCGAGCTTGAGCAGCGCCTTGCCGGTCTTTTCCGACAGCCACAGCACCGCCTGCTTGATCAGCCGGTCAGACCAGACCACATTGCCCAACACCCACGGCGTGGCCACGCCGGTCAGGCTGCTGGCCGCCGCCTGGTCGAGCAAAATGCTGGCCGCCGGATGATCGCGCAAAAAGCTGGCCGGCACGCGATCGCTCACCGGCCCTTCGGCGGTCTCGCGAATGATCGACGCCTTGTGCTCGCCCAGGGCAATGAGGATGATGCGACGCGCCTCGAAAATCGTGCCCAGCCCCATCGTGATGGCCTGCTGCGGCACGTTCTCTTCGCTGAAAAAATCACTGGCGGCGTCCTTGCGGGTGAGCGGGTCGAGCGTGGCCAGCCGCGTGCGGCTGTTACGCACGCTGAACGGCTCGTTGAACCCAATGTGCCCGTTGCGGCCGATGCCCAACAATTGCACGTCGATGCCGCCGGCCCGTTCGATATCGTCTTCGTAGCGGCGGCAGTAGTCGTCGATCTGGTCGAGCGGCACGGTGCCGTCGGGAATATGAATCTGGTGGCGCGGAATGTTCACCTGGTCGAAAAAATGCTCGAACATCCAGCGGTGATAACTTTGCAGTTGGTCGGGCTGCAAACCGAAGTATTCGTCGAGGTTGAACGTCACCACGCCCGACAGATCGAGTCCTTCGTCGCGGTGCATGCGAATCAGCTCGCGGTAGACGCCCACGGGCGTGCTGCCGGTGGGCAGCCCCAGCACGGCTTTTTGGCCGAAGGCGTTTCGCTCGCGGATCAACGCGGCCAGCGACTCGGCCACGTGCCGGGCCAGCTCGCGGTTCGACTCGAACACATAGCAGGGAATATGAGTGCCCGGCATTCGACGGGCGGCCGGCGCGGCGAGCGCGGGCGCTCGCAGGGGGAGAGTTTGGCTCAAGGTTGGCGGACAGATAGAGACTCGAACAGCCTGATCTTTAAGCGTCAGTATGACCGAAACCGGCCGCAAAATCTATCGCGCCCCATGGAGAGTGGTGTTCGGTCCTTCCAGCAGGGGCGCTCGATTTCGGCGTTGCGCGTCGCCGACCGGCCGTGGGCCGTGATCTTATATTCGACCCGCGTCATCACGCCGTTAGGGGCGATAAAGCGGCGGATAATTTCCCGATTCACCCATTTCGGCTGCCTCGGCCAACCGCGACTTGAACGGAGGTTTCGCCGAATTATACTGCGGCTTATGGTTCGATTGCGGAAGACCGCACGGCGGCAGGCGCAATCGTTCATGGCCCAAGGAGGGCAACGAAATTCGTTTTCTCGCGAAGGGAACAAAAGCATGCGCCGCTGGTCGAAATGGGGCGGAATCGGTATTCCACGCTTCACGGGCGACGTGAAGCCAAAACCCCGGCGCACACGACGGCCGCTGCCGCGCATCGAGACGCTTGAGCACCGTAGCCTGTTGTCCGCCGATCTGGCCGTGGCCATGACCGCGCCGCCAACGGTCTTGGCGGGCGACTTGCTCACCTACAATCTCAGCGTCAGCAACACGGGCACCGAACCGGCCTTCGGGACCGTGCTGGCTGATACGCTGCCCGCCGGCACCGGGTTTGTTGGTGCGGGAACATCGTCGACGTCGCTGGCGCTCGATCACTTGCCCGCGCAAGGTACCCCCGGCGCGGTGACCTTCACCGCGAGTGAGATCAATCCGCACGATTCCTATCAAGCTTGGATCACCGTCCGCGTGTCAGCCGCTCTTGACGAAGGCAGCGTACTGACCGATTCGGCCCAGGTCTCGTCGAATTCTCCCGATCCGACGCCCGACGACGATTCGGCGACCGTCGCGACGACCGCACACCGGCCCGCGGTGCTTCTCAGCGGCACCGTCTACATCGACGCCAACGCCGATGGCATCCGCCAGTCGGACGAACGCAGAAACGGGTTGAGCGACGTCTACATCGACCTGAACGGTAATGGACGGCTCGACCCCGGCGAGCCGACCCAGGAAACCGACGGAGACGGGAATTATCAATTCGCCTTGGCCACGCCCGGCACGTACGTCGTGCGGCAAGATTTCGAGAAGGACCACGGCTATCAACTAACCAGCCCGGCGGGCGGGGCATACACCATCGTAGCGGCGCAAGGATCTACGTTCACCAACCTCGACTTTGGCGATGCCCCGATCAACGAGGTGGCGCCGGTAAACGTCGTGCCCGACCGCTTCGCACCGGCCCACGATGTGAACACGGCGTTGATCGACGGAGTGTACCGCAACGTGCTGGGGCGAGACCCCGACCCTGCCGGATTCGCCTATTGGTACCAGGCGCTGTCCGCCGGCGTCAGCCGCGACGTGCTGGTCAACGAGGTTTGGAACTCGCCCGAGCACCGCACCGATGAGATCGAGTTCGATTATTCCAACTACCTGCACCGCGCCGCCGATGCCGCCGGGCTGAACTTTTGGGTGACGTCCCTTGAGGCGAGCGGCGACGAGCAGGCGGTCGTGCTGGCGCTGATCGCCACGCCTGAGTATCAGGCGGACCACGCCAGCGACAACAATTACGTCACCGCCCTTTACAACGACATCCTCGGGCACCTGCCCGACACGGCCGGGTTGAATAACTGGGTGGGCCAAATACAGAAAGGGACCAGTCGAGCGTCGGTCGCGGAGGCCATCATCAATTCCAACGATTCGACGACGCGAATCGTCGATAGTTTTTTCACCAGCTATCTGCATCGCAATCTCGACTTTGCGACCGGGGGCGTGATCGCGGCGGGCCTGCAACAGCGCCACTTCTTGGCGCAAGACATCGCGCCCGTCGTGCTTGCCAGCGACGAATATCTGGCCGACGCCCGCGATGCCGTGACGTAGGTCAGGCTTTCCAGCCTGACAAGACAGGCCTTCCAGCCTGACAAGAGCGGCGACCGTGTTTTGACTCGACCATGGGAACACTCATCTACGCTGATTCGCGATCATCGAGAACACCGGTTGCCTGCTTGCGATTCCGCCGGCCGGGGTCGCCCACGGTTGGAGGGCGTGGGCGTCCTACGACCTTGACCCCGACCACGCGGCGACAAGGCTCCGGAACCGCTGGACCCAAGTTGCTGTGCGGTCCGGATGCCCCATCAGTTCCAACTTTGGCCACTGTTATTCTAGCGGGTCGGGCAAGGCCGGCTCGTCATTCCCACACCTCGTCATTCTCGCACCTCGGCGAACGCAGCACCCTCGCGGAACGCCACAGAGGGCATTCCCTACAGAATGACATGAGGTTCGCAGCGCCGACGCGTTCCTGCACCCGCGAACGCATCGCAGTGGCGTCACTTTTGCTTCGCCAGCCAGGCTTCCAGGGCGCGCTGCACGGGTTGCGATTGCAACACGATCAGATACGACGACGGGCCATCGACCGCCAGCGCCGCCCCGCCGCCCAGCTCGTCCCACGATTCAGAATCGACTTCGCCGCGGATTCGCTCGATCAGCTCGTCGGCCGATCCGCTGGCGGCCAGCAAGCTCTTGACGGGATAAAACTCAATTTCCAAATGTTCGCGCGCTTCACGGGCAGTGGTAATCTCGATCGTCGCGCCGTCCAGCACGCGATAGCTCAGCCGCAACGGGGCCAACAGTTGCTCAAGCGCCGATGCCAAGGGTTGGTTGTCGGCCACCAGCCGGGCGGGTGTCGCGGGCGAGACTTCCGTCGCCGCCAGCGCCAAACCGTCGAAGACAATCTTCACCTCCGCCGCGTATTCTAACTGCGAAACGATTTGATTCAGCGCGGTCGGCTCGCGAAACGTGGCGGTGACCGGCGCCGCCAACTTCTCTTGGGCCCGCGCGAAGCGCGACGCCAGCGTGGCCGCGGGCTGGGCGGCGCGGTCGACGGGCAACCCGCGCGCCAGCCGCAGGCGATCGAGAAAATCGGCTAGTTGCCGGTGCACCGGCTCGGTTTGTTCGACCACCAACGCCCGGTCTTTTTGTGCGATGACGCCGGTGCCGCCAGCCTCTTGCCAGGACGTGGGAATGATAAACCGGGTGACCAGCGATACCAGTTCGGCCAGGCCGCCGGCGTCTTGCCTCGCCAGATCGGCTACCTCGTAACGCACGGTCGTGCGTTCTTCTTCGCCGCGACGGCGATCGGTCACCACCACGTGTTCGCCGACAATCACATACCGCAGATCGTACGGCTCGATGGCCGCCGACAGGATTTCGCCGACCGTGGCATCGGTAAGCGTCACCGCCACTTTGGCGTCGGGCTTCACACCGGCGGCCGAGAGCGCTTCGATATCGAGGGTGATCGGCACCGCGCTGATCTGCGAAAGCACCTCGATCAGGCCCGACAGCGTGGTCCGCTGGTAATCGATTTCCGGAATGCGGAAGGCGAGCCGGTCGGCCACCTCGGCCTCGGCGGCAGAGTCGGGCGGCGCGGCAGCCTCGCCGGCGGGCGGTTCGTCGGGCATCGCCGCGTCGCCGTCCGAGTGTTCAGCACGGTCGGCAAGGTCGCCAAGATCGGGGCGCGCCGCGGGTTCGACCAAGTCGAGATCGAGCGCCGGCTCACCGCCGTTGATCGTCACCAGCCGGGCAAGCACCGCCGGATCGATGTTCTTCGACAAAAAGCGCACCGAGCCATCGGCCATGCCCACCACCATGCCGTCGGGTTGCCCGCTGCCAAAACCGTCGGGTCCGTTGATGTAGGGTTGCCGCGTAAAGCCACGGACCGTGGCCGCCCCGCCCGACGCCCAAGGGCCAAGCCGCTTCGCGACGCCGGCCAGGGCGATCGTATGCGAAGCGCCATCGGGAATCTGGCCGCGGCGCAGTCGCGGGCGAAAGCCAAACACGCCGGCGCGCCGATCGGTGGGTTCGAGGTTTCCCGCATCATCGCCCAGGCCGGCCACGCCCACATAGTGCGTGACGGGAAAACCGGCCTTGGTGCTGCCTGGCCCCAGCGCCGGATTGACCACCAGATCGAACGGATGTCGCGTGACGCGCTGGTTCGCGGCGTCGTTCCAAGCTCGGCCAAAGTTCAATTGCTCGTGCCAATCGAGATGGTCGTAGTACGGCAGCAGCGTCGCCAGCCAACTCAGGCGAGTATCGGGCGGCAGCAGTTGCGCGCCGGCGGCGCCCGCCGGAGGCGCGCCCGTCGATTTTTCATAACCTTGCAACCCCAGCAACAACATGCGGTGGTGCTCGTCATCCACCGCGCGTGCCGCGGCCAGCCGGCTGGCCTCGATCTGCGGAATGCTGGCCAGCAGCGCGCCCGACATCCGCGGCAGATCGCCTTGCCACTGCATGCGAAACCAAACCAGCGATTCACGCATGCCCGATTGCCGGCCTTCCAGGGCGGCGGCGCTGCTGGCGAGCAATCGCTTGAGATCAGCGGCGCCGGCGGTGTCGATTTGCCCGGCCAGCAGTTTTTGCGTCAACCCATCCGACTCGCCGGCAAGGGTCGCTTGCATGGCGGCAAAAATGCGATCGAGCGCGGCCTGCAGTTGTTCGGCGCCCGACGGGCCATCGCAGACAAAATCGAGCTCCGCCTTGCATTGTTCAGCGAGGTGCACGCTCAGCCCCAACGACTGCGGCATCGCGCACACCAACTGCCAATCATCGTGTTCTGCGTGCCAAATATCGACCAGGGGCAGCCACGTGGGCATGGCTTCCGCTCGCCGCAGGGCCGCAAGATCGACGGCGCACAACACCTGATCGCGCGCGTCCCAGCCCGACACCAAGGTTTCCATGCCGTCTTTGGCGAGTTGCGCGTCTTCGCGGTCTGCCAGGCTCTTGAGCAGCGGCTCGGGGCCGGTCACCAGGGTCTGCTTGTCGATCACCGCCAAGGGATGGGGCCAATCGTCTCCTTGAAAGCGGCGGACGGGCGCCTCATCCAATTTCCAATCGAGCGTTTCGGTGCGCTTCAGCCAATTGGCGTTGACCGGCGGCTGCGCAAGCTGGATGACCGTGACGCCGGTCGCCAGCCATTCGTCAGCCGAAAGTTGCCCCAGATCGGTTGCCGACCATGTCACGCGCTCGACACGCGCGGGCTCGATCGCCAACGCTCCCAGCAATTGCCCGATCTGCGCTTGCCACAGTGAGGCGGTTCGCCCGAGCACCATGGCCGCGGCCGGTTGACGCAGCAGTTCGCCCGGCGAAAGGCTCACTATCGTTTCCGCATCGGTTGGCAACCAGCGGCGCGGGACACCCACGGGTACAGGCTCAGTCTCGGTTTCGGGCGGCTCGACGGCCGGCTGCTCTGGCACGTGCTCGATTTCTTCGGGCGGAGACGGCACCACGGCCACGGGCGATTCGTCATCGACGGGCGAATCGATGCCCGGCGGCTCGGGCCCGCGCGACCATCGCCACACACCCAGCGACACCAACAGCACCGC
>DASVHB010000304.1:0-7929 GCA_036379195.1 Pirellulales bacterium | reverse complement strand
GCCTATCAGCAGGCGACCGGCAAAGACAAGCTGTTGCAGGTCGCCCGGCGGCTGGCCGATCATATCGACGCGGTATTCGGGCCTGACAAGCGGCACGACGCCTCAGGGCATGAGGAAATTGAGTTGGCTCTGGTCAAGCTTTGGCGGGCGACCGGCGAACGGCGCTATCTCGACCTGGCCCGGTTCTTTGTCGACATGCGCGGCAGCGATGACGGCCGCCGGCTGTTTGGCGAATATGCCCAGGACCACAAGCCCGTTCGCGCGCAACGCGAAGTGACCGGCCACGCCGTGCGGGCCATGTATCTCTACGCCGCCATGGCCGACGTGGCCGCCACCAGCGGTGATCGTGAGCTGCTTGAGTCGCTTGAAAACATCTGGCACGACGTGATCGATCGCAAGATGTATGTCACCGGCGGCATCGGCCCCTCGGCCAGCAACGAGGGCTTTACGGTGCCATACGACCTGCCCAACGATTCGGCCTATGCCGAGACCTGCGCCGCCATCGGCATGGCTCTTTGGAACCATCGGCTCTTCTTGATGACCGGCGACGGCAAATACGCCGACGTGCTGGAACGCGAAGTCTACAATGGATTGCTGTCGGGCGTTTCGCTCAGCGGCGACCGCTTTTTTTACGTCAATCCGCTGGGCAGCAAAGGCGACCATCATCGCGTGCCGTGGTTCGATTGCTCGTGCTGCCCGACAAACATCGTGCGTTACATTCCCGGCATGGGCGAGCGGGCCTACGCCACGCGCGGCAATGAACTGTGGACGGTGCTCTACCTGGGCGGCACGGCGGACGTGAAGCTAGACGGCGGCCCGGTGAAAGTGACGCAAACCACGCGGTATCCCTGGGAGGGCCGCATCGAACTGACGCTGTCGCCGGCCAGCGAAATGGCCTTTGACTTAAAGCTGCGCGTGCCCGGCTGGTGCCACGCGGCGACGGCGAGCATCAACGGCGAGAACGCGTCGTTGCCCGATCCAAAGCATGGCTATTTGACGATCAGCCGCACTTGGCGCGGCGGCGATCGTGTGACGCTCGATCTGGCGATGCCGGTCGAACGCGTATATGCCGACCCGCACGTGAAGGCCGACGTGGGACGGGTGGCTTTGCAGCGCGGGCCGATCGTTTATTGCTTGGAGGGTGTCGACAACGACGGCCACGTGCGCAATCTGTGCCTGCCGCGCGAGGCGAAGCTGATTTCCGAGTTTCAACCCGATCTGTTGGGCGGCGTCGCGGTGGTGCGCGGCGAGGCATTGCGAGTGACCGAAGACGGCGATGGCCGACGCAGCGAACCGGCGGCGTTTCAAGCCGTGCCGTATTCTGTCTGGGACAATCGCGCACCGGGCGAAATGCTGGTCTGGCTGCCCGAGACGCCGGAGCTGGCCGAACTGCCGGGCCAGGTGGGCGAGCAGGTCGGCGAGGTGCGCGTGAGCGCCTCGCATTGCTGGTCGAACGACACGCTGGCCGCGCTGGTCGATGGCCGGCTGCCCGAGTCGTCGGGCGACCAGAACTTGCCGCGGATGACCTGGTGGCCGCGGCGCGGCAGCGATGAGTGGGTGGCCTATCGCTTCGACAAGCCGCGCACGATCGCGTCGTCCTCCGTCTATTGGTTTGACGACACCGGCCGCGGCCAGTGCCGCCTGCCCGAAAGTTGGCGGCTGCTGTGGCTCGATGGAAAAGAGTGGAAGCCTGTTGTGCCGAAGGCCGGCCAAGCCTACACCGCTGAGCGCGACCAACTGAACCGCGTGGATTTCGAGCCGGTGACCACTCGCGGCTTGCGGCTCGAGATCAAGCTCGTGCCGGGCTTCTCCGCCGGCATTCTCGAATGGCAACACAACGCCCTTGAATGACAGAAAGATGGCTGACAGAAAAAACCGGCGCGTCCGTCCCGCAGCTTGAGGTGATCTCTTGCCGTTTTCCTCCGCATTTTTCTGTCAACGATTTTTCTGTCATCCCGTGCTTATCGTGCGAAGCAAGCTCTGGCCCAGCTCCAATCGGCTACGGATCATCCGCCACCTTAGTGCAAAACCGGTTTGAATGACAGAAAGATGGCTGACAGAAAAATAGGTGAGCGTTCCGCACGCACAGCGTGAGGTGATCCCTCGCCGTTTTCCTCCACATTTTTCTGTCAACAATTTTTCTGTCATCCCGTGCTCTTCGGCGGAAGGAGGGTCTTAAACGTTACCGTCTGCCGAGTGATATTGATCCAGTGAAGCGCCTCCAAAGCGGTGTGGCGGAGAAAACGTCGGTAGTGTTCCTCAAATGCGCGTTGCGCGTTGGGCTTGATCGCGGTAAGCTTGATGCCGACGCCATCGGGCGTGCACAGCAAATCCTGCTTCCCGATAGGCTGGCCGCCCGATTTTACCTCGACAGCGCGGAAGGCACACGTCGGCCCGCCGAGCCAGTACATCACCGCGTCCTGATACAGTTCAAGGTCAAGTCCCGTTCCAACGTCGTTGAGAAACGCGATCAACCGCTGCTTAAGGCCAGCGGAGCTTGAATCGCACGGTTGCCAGCGCGTATGGTCGATGCTGAACGTCGTCCGGTCGGAACGAGTAAGCGTCGTGTTGACGAACTCATGCCGCACCTCCGCGGTTCGAAAGTTGACTAGCTTGCCGTGACCAAGGTCCAGTAGCAATAGGTAATTCAACAATTGGGAACGATGGCGGTCATGAAACACATCGACGGTTTTAAGCTCGAAGACGGCCCCGCCGCCGACGAGCAGGTCGATGCAGTACTGCTTCCGAAAATCCTCGAAAGCGATGGTGATAGTCGCCTTGCTTCGGGCGTCAGGACATCGGTGTGCCAACTCGGCGTGATAAATCGCCTCGTCGAAAAAGCGGCCTAGTTCTCGGTGGATGTCGAAGGCGTGGCCCATTACGTCGAAAGCGATCTTGCCAAACTCGTCCTGCGACAGCCGACAAACGTGCGCATCGACGCTGATAGGCATGGGTTTACCCCATTTCGGTACGGAGGACGGTAATACGCGCTGGCGAGAACGCAGAAGCGGAGGGCTGGCGCTCGCCGCCTAAAGGTGCGACCTGCCTTATTTTTCTGGCGATCATTTTTCTGTCAACAATTCTTCTGCCATCTCGTGCCTATCGCCGGTTACTCAGTTCGGTTCGCCGGCAGGCGGCGGGACTTCTACCGGGAAGGGAATGACAGAAAGATGGATGGCAGAAAAATGAAACAGAGGCGCCCGTCGCGCAGTTTCCTGTGCCCTCTCGCCGCTTTTCCTCTTCCTTTTTCTGTCAACCATTTTTCTGTTATCCAATGTTTATGGCGAGATACGCGGTTCGGTTCGCCGGCAGCAAGGCGGCGGGACTTCTGCCCGGAAGGAGCAGTAAAAAAATTTATGGCAGGCTACTTGCGTTCCCGCGACTGCACGATATACTTTTGTTCACATTCGGTTTCGTGGGCATTTCTCTCTTTGGACCCAGGAGCCTGCCATGAGCCTCTCCTCCGCGCGCGACGTCTTGCGTCAACAGTTCGGCTTCGACGATTTTCGTCCGGGACAAGCCGAGGTCATCGAACATCTGCTCGCCGGCCGTTCGGCCGCGGCCGTCTTTCCCACGGGGGCGGGCAAGTCGCTTTGTTATCAACTGCCGGCGCTGATGCTGCCGGGATTGACCCTGGTGGTTTCGCCGCTGATCGCGCTGATGAAAGACCAGATCGACTCGCTCACGCGGCGGGGCATTGCGGCGGCGCGTTTCGATTCGACGCTCTCGGCCGAAGAGGCCGCCGGCGTGATGCAGGCGGTGCGCGGCGGCCAGTTGCGGCTGCTCTATGTCGCTCCCGAGCGGTTTAACAACGAGCGGTTTCGCGAGTCGATTTTGCGCACGCAGATCTCGCTGTTCGCGGTGGACGAGGCGCACTGCATCTCGGAGTGGGGCCACAGCTTTCGTCCCGATTATCTGAAGCTCGCCCGGTTTGCCAAGACGTGCCGCGCCGAGCGCGTGCTGGCGCTGACGGCCACGGCCACGCCGCAAGTGCTGGTCGATATCTGCCGCGAGTTTCAGATCGGGGCCGGCTCTGCCATTCGCACCGGTTTTTACCGACCGAACTTGAAGCTGTTGTCCACGGCGGTGGCCGCCGACGAGCGCGACGCGCTGTTGCGCCGCCGGCTGGCCGAGTCGCCGCCCGGCCCGACCATTGTCTACGTCACCTTGCAGCGCACCGCCGAGCAAGTGGCCCAGCGGCTCGCCGCGGCGGGTGTGAACGCAAAAGCCTATCACGCCGGCATGAACGACGACGTGCGGGCCGACGTGCAAGACTGGTTCATGCAAAGCCCCTCGGGCGTCGTTGTGGCCACCATCGCCTTTGGCATGGGCGTCGACAAGGCGAACATTCGCTCGGTGTATCACTTTAACCTGCCCAAAAGCCTGGAGAATTATTCACAGGAAATCGGCCGCGCGGGGCGCGACGGCCTGCCCTCAACCTGCGAAATGTTCATCTGCCCCGACGACCTCTGCGCGTTGGAAAACTTCGCGCATGGCGACATGCCCACGCGGGCCGCGGTCGAAGGACTGGTGCACGATGTTTTCGCGGCGGGCGACAGCCTGGATCTATCGGTATATGAATGCGCCAACCGGCACGATATCCGCCTGCTCGTGGTGCAGACGCTGTTGGCTTACTTGGAGCTGGAAGGATATCTGCAGGCGGGCACTCCGTTTTATTCCCGGTATAGCTTCCGGCCGCTGAAGCCATCGTCGGAAATCTTGTCGCGGTTCGAGGGAGAGCGCCGCGACTTCCTGGCGAAGCTGCTCCGCCAAGCGCGGCCGGCGCAAATCTGGTTTCACATCGACTTGGAGCAAGCGGGCCGGGCCATTGGCAGCACGCGCGAGCGGATGGTACGGGCGCTCGATTACCTCGGCCAGCAAATGCTGCTGGAAGTCAAAGTCGAGGGCGTGCGGCAGACCTACCGCGTGTTAAAACGGCCCGCCGACGGGCGCGCGCTGGCCGGCAGCTTGTTTGAGCAACTGGCCGAGCGCGAACGGCGTGAAATCGCCCGCCTCAATCAAGTGCTCGATCTCGCCGCCCACGAGGGCTGCCAAGTCGCGCGGCTTTGCGAGCATTTCGGCGAGCGGCGAGCGCAGGCGTGCGGGCATTGCTCGTGGTGCCTCAACGACCGCCGGCCGGTGGTGTTGCTGCCGCGACGAGAGGAAACCATCGGCGACGACGTGTGGCGTAAGGCACTTGAGCTGGCCCGCAAAAAGCCCGAAGTGCTCAGCGAACCGCGGTCGCTGGCCCGGTTTCTCTGCGGACTATCGTCGCCCCGGTTGTCGGCGGCGAAGCTCAGCCGCGAGCCGCTGTTCGGCGCGCTCTCGAACGTGCCGTTTGCCAAGGTGCTGGAGCGGGCCGAGCTAGGACAGGCCCGCCCGGTTGCCCGCCGGGCTCCGCGCGCCGCGGCTGCCACGTCGTAAAACAGACGCGTCTCAGTAAACCGGTGGCCGGGGCAGAGTCTGGCCGCGCCGTAACCTAACCGCATGGTCGGCCAGACGATGCCCCGGTTTCGGGCGGAACCGGGGCATCGCCAAGGCTCTGCCTGGGCCACCAGTCGCACTTACGCCGACTGCGATACCAAATGCCGGGCCACGAAATCTTCGTCCAGCGTCACGCCCAGGCCGGGACCGTCGGGCACCGTGATCCAGCCGTCGACGGCCTGCACTTTTTCGTGCGTCAGCTCGTGCCGCAAAGGCGAGTCCTCCACGCAATCTTCAAACAGGAACGCGTCGCGGCAGGTGCTCAACCAGTGCAGGCTGGCCGCCACCGTCAACGGGCTGGTGTAGCAGTGGTTGCACAGCCGCGCGCCGATTTCCTCGACACGGCTGCGAAGGTAGCAGGCATCGGTAAATCCGTTGCGCGAAAGATCGACCTGGTAAACATCGAGCGCGCGGCGGTCGATCAGCGGCCGGAACGCGGCCCGGCCGCATTCTTCTTCGCCCGCCGCGATGGGCACGGGCGAGCGATCGCGCAGCCACACATAGCCATCGACGTCGTCGGGCATGAGCGGCTCTTCCAACCAACCAATGCGGTAATCGGCGAACGCCCGAGCACGGGCCAGCGCCGTGCGGGCGTCCCACACACAGCCGGCGTCGATCAGCAGCGTGGCGTCTTCGCCGAGCCCCTGCCGAGCGCCGCGCACCAGATCGATGTCGACGGCCTCCGATTGACCCATCGGCTCCCAACCAAACTTAACCGCGCGGTAGCCGGCGTCGACCCAGCGGCGACCGATTTCGGCCGTCTGGCGCCCGTCGCGCCCAAAAAGTATCGAAGCATAGGCCGGGATGCGGTCAAACCGCTTGCCGCCCAGCAGCCGGTGGATTGGCTCGCCAAAATGCTTGCCTTTCAGGTCCCACAGCGCCATATCGACTGCGGCCATGGCGGTGATAGCGACGCTCGACCGCCCGAAATACATCGTGCGCCGCCACATCTCTTGCCAGAGCCGCTCGCTCTCCAGCGGATTCTGGCCGAGGAGTATCTGCCGCAGCCCGCAGGCGATGTTGTGGCTGAACGGCGCGTCGATAATCGCCTTAACGACCTCAGGCGAGCTGTCGGCTTCGCCGACGCCTTCCACCCCCGAATCGGTGCGCACCCGCACCAGCACGGCGTCTTGGCTGCTGGCCGTCTTGGCCACGATTTGGGGAATACGAAGAATCTGACAGAGAACTTGAGTGATTTTCATCGTGGCAATTCGTGGGCTCGGTCCAGAATAGTTCATTCTAACGTGCCCGATTAGCGTCGCCCAGCCTGCGAGGCGCGATCGCCTAGGGAAATCGATTGCATGGCTCGCCGTAAATGCGCTTATCAATTATCTTATGCCGATCAACGTTGACCTTTCTACAGCGTACGATGCCTCACGATGATTTTGACTTAACGCGTCTCGAAGCCGCTCGGCTGGTCGATCGGCTCGAGTATCATCCGTCGCTAGCATCAACCAACGACTACCTGCGCGAGCTTGCCGCGCGGGTTCCGCATCACGAAAACATGCTGGTGATCGCAGAGGGGCAAACCGCCGGGCGCGGACGCGGGGGTAACCGCTGGTGGACCGGCCCCGGCAGTCTGGCCTTCAGCTTGCTGTTCGACCCCGCCGCGCGCCGGATTGCCCAGCGACATTTTCCCATGCTGTCGTTGGCCGCCGCGGTCGCGCTGATCGAGACCGCCGCGCCGCTGGTGGGCCAGGAAGAGATCGGCCTGCATTGGCCCAACGACGTATTTGCCGCGGGGCGAAAGCTGGCTGGCATCCTGGTCGAGGCGCTCGCCGACGGCAGGCACGTGCTGGGCATTGGCTGCAATATCAACAATCGGGCCAGCGACGCCCCGGTCGAGCTCGCCGGTGTGGTGGTCACGCTCGCCGATCTTTCGAACCGGCGGCACGACCGCACCAGCGTGCTCTTGGTGCTGCTGGAGCGGCTGAACGACGCCTTCGAACAATTAGCGCGGGCGCCTGCGTCGCTGGCACTTCATGCCAACAAACTTTGCTTGCAGCACGGCCAACGATTAACGCTTTGCGCAGGCAGCCGGCGAACCACCGGCCGATGCGCCGGCATCGGCGACGATGGGGCTTTGCTGCTCGATACGCCCGCGGGACGTGAACGGTTTTATTCCGGCGTCTTACTCAAATAGCGCCGCAACCAGGCAAAAGATGCTGGCCACCATGACTGCTTCATGTTTTTGCCATCCATCTTTTTGCCTACTGCATTGCCTTACGTATCCGCGCGAGAGCGCCTGCTCTTGGCGGACGGCTTCTTGCGCTCGGCGCGCGGCACGCGCACGCGCTTCTTCGCGGGCTTCACTTCGTTGCCGTCTTCATCGACTCCCGCGGGATCGTCCGCCGGCATGGGAAACCCTCCGTCGGCCTGGTCCATTTCGTCGGGCAGTCCGTCCCGCGGCGCGTCGCCGCGAGCGGCGGCCCGGCGCCTTCGGCC
>DASVHB010000303.1:0-9372 GCA_036379195.1 Pirellulales bacterium | reverse complement strand
TCATCCCAGCACTGGCGGCTCGAATCGAGCAGCCGGTCCAGTTCCGGCACGGCAAAGGGTTCGTTGCTCGCGGACGAACGACGGATATTGTTGACCTCCGCGCGATGCATGCGGATCACATCGAGAAACGGCTCGCGGTTGATATAGAAGCCGGGGCACGCGCTGCCGGGCCGGTCGGTCGATTGCGCCAGCGAGGTGGCTGCAGGTAGAGGATCGCACTGCTCGGCCAGCCGGGAGGACTGCAAATAGGCCTGGCCACACAGGATCGCAGTCAGGCAGGCCGCAAAGTCGCGTCCGGCTTCAGAATCATAGGGCAGGCCCGTGGCCATCAGCAGCGCGCCCAGGTTGGCGTAGCCCAGGCCGAGCGGACGATAATCGTGCGAATTTCGGCTGATCGCCTCGGTCGGGTAGCCGGAATGATCGACCAGAATATCCATGGCCGTAATCAACACGTCGATCGCATACCGATAGGCGTCAATGTCGAACGTGCCCGCCGGGGTGACGAACTTGAGCAGGTTGAAGCTGGCCAGATTGCAGGCCGAATCATCCAGGAACATGTATTCCGAACAGGGGTTCGAGGCATTGATGCGGCCCGAGTTTGGGCAGGTGTGCCAGCGGTTGATGGTGGTGTCGTATTGCACGCCCGGGTCGCCGCAATACCACGCGCACTCGGCCATGCGGTCCATCAGCTCGCGGGCCTGGTGCACGGGGCCGGGACGCTCGGGCTGCGTCACCCAGTGCGTGGTCCAGGGCTGGTTGGCCTCGACCGCTTGCATGAAATCGTCGGTCACGCGCACCGAAAGGTTGGCGTTCTGGAACAGAATCGAGCTATAGGCTTCGCCGTTGAAGTTCGATTCGTAGCCGTTGGCGATGAGCACGCGGGCTTTCTTCTCTTCTTTGGCTTTGCACTCGATGAACTCCAGCACGTCGGGGTGCCAGACCTTGATCGACTGCATTTTGGCGGCCCGGCGGGTCTTGCCGCCGCTCTTGACCACCGCCGCGATCTGGTCGTAGACGCGCATGAACGAGAGCGGGCCAGAGGGCTTGCCGCCGCCCGACAGCTTCTCGCGGTGCGAACGCAGCGTCGACAGGTCGGTGCCGGTGCCCGAGCCGAACTTGAAGAGCATCGCTTCGCTGCGGGCCAGCTCCATGATGTCTTCCATGTTGTCCGTCACGCTCTGAATGAAGCAGGCCGAACCTTGCGGGTATTCGTACGGGTTATCGGGCTGGCGCACTTCGGCCTGCTCGGCGTCCCAGTGCCAGTTGCACTGCGCGCCTTTCACGCCGTATTGATGATAAAGGCCCACGTTGAACCACACCGGCGAATTGAACGCCCCATGCTGGTGCAAGCAGAGCCAGGTGAGTTCACGGTAGAACTGTTCGCCATCGTCGGGCGAGGCGAAGTAGCCGTCTTTCGTCCCCCAGTCGGCAATGGTGCGGCTGACGCGGTGAATCAACTGCCGCACGCTTTTTTCGCGCTGCGGAGTGCCCACTTCGCCGTAAAAGTATTTGCTGCAAACGACGTTGGTGGCCAGTTGGCTCCAGAAGGCGGGCACTTCGCAATCGGTCTGCTCGAAGAGCACCTCGCCCGACTCGCCCTTGATCGCCGCGGTGCGGACCTCCCAGGCGACCGTCTCGAACGGATCGGCCACGTCCTGAGGGCAGAAACGCGGCTCGACATTCAACCCGCGAGAGAAACGGCGGCCGGGCTTGCTCTTGCCGCGCTCAGCCGGGGCAGCCTGCCCCACCACTAAACCCACGCTCGAATCGGCCATTGCAGAACTCCTCTGCTAAAAGAAACAGGGCATCCATACCGTGATAATATACAGAGGTACACATTGCCAGGGATTATTGATCGGCAATCGCAGGCCAATGGGATGCCATTCTCGGCCCGAATTTCCTCCGCCCAGGCGTCCGGCGGCGAGCCGGGCGCAGTCACCCAAATTGACTACATATTGTATGCGTCGTGCGTAAAAACCACAATATGCAGTTGTCAGAGCAAGAGTTTATCCGGTTTGGCCCCGGCGTCAACCAGCCGCGAAAAGATTGTCTCAAACCCAAGCTGGCTACCCGCTTAGAGACACGGGTGCTAGCAGCGCCGCGCCAGCACTGCTGGCGCAGCAGCGATGCAAATCCCTGGCCCCAAACGCCTTGGGAAAATCGAACGTTCCACCGAGCGGTTCTGTTCGTAGCGAATGGCCGCTGTTTCCCCGATCGGCGATCACTGAAATCGTTATCGGCGCGGAGGATGACCTTCCTAGGTCGTCAATTTGGGCTTCAAATCCTTCTCCGGCTTGGCAACGTCAAGCCGACGCATCCCGAGAAGGTAGGACTCGCTGCGCTCGGCCCACCCTACTAACTCATCACTCATCACTCATCACTTTTTACTTTTCACTTCCCACGTTCCACTTCCCATCACTCCACCACCTCAACCGCCCGCACGCGGCGCACCAGCGCGGCCAAACAAACCGCCACCACGCCGGCCAGCACCGCCGCCGCGCACCAGCCAAATCGTCGCTCGTCGTCGTTGCGAAAGCGATCGAAGGCCAGCCGTCCGACAAAGTGCATATCGCGCCAAGGATCGATCAGCCCCCAATAGATGCTCGGCTCGTGCATCAGCTTGCGCGCGGCCCGCAGCATGATAAACAGGCTGGCCCAGGTGATGGCGATCGGAGCCATCCGTTGCAAATAGGCCGAGAGCGTGACCAGCAGCACGCTCAGCACCGAGGCCAACACCGCACCGTAAAACAGCACCGCCACCGGCACCCGCCATTGGCTGCGCCAATAGTCGAGCGACGACGTGAACATGCCGTACTCGAAGAACAGCAGCAAGGCGGGCAGCGCCGTCAGCAGCAAGACCAGCGCCGCCACCGCGAGCAGCTTGCCCGCGATATAGTGACGCCGCTCGATCCGCCGCGACAGGTAAAACGCCAGGGCATTTTCGCGGAAGTCGCTGCCCACCAACAAGCTGCCAGAGAAGGCCAGTAGCAGGGCCACGACCAGGCTCTGGCCCTCCATGAACATGATATAGGCGTTGTCGCGGCCCGGCCGCGGATTGGGACTGAAGCCGAGGAACTCGAGCATTCGCTGGCGAGCTTCGGGCGGCACATCTTTCACCTGGGTGACGACCCAGATGATGGTCCAGAAGGCCATGAAGTTCAGCAGGGCCAGCGCCAGCACAATCCAGTACGATTTGCGTCGGAAGACCTGTAGCAGCGAGGTGCGCACGATCGCCAGCACCGCTCGCCAAGGCGAGATCGCGGTGTGCGTCCAGCCGTGGTACCGGGCGATATCGATCGACATGAGGTTTGGCCCATTCGCGGCGCGGCCGAAGAATGAGAGAAAAACAGCGGATAAATATCGCGACCGCTAACGCTTCCGCGTGGGAAATTGGCGGCGCACTTCCACCGACGACATACTACCCTCTTCTCGGTGACGGGCGCGCGATCGCTCAATGATGTCAAGAAACGCGGCATTCGTGGACAAGCTAACCGATTCCAGGTCGATTCCGTCGATGCCGACCAACGCCGCGACCGGTTTGCCATCTTGGGTAATCACCACGAGTTCCGCAGAGGCCCCCTGGAGAGATTGCACATAGGACGGTAGTGCCGTCGAAGCTTCCGAAATGTCAATCGTCTTCATAAATCGATGACACTCAATCGTGTATTCCAACGCTGAACCCCGCGAACTGGGCGGCGCTGTCCAGAGTTTATTCGCCGAGCTTCAGCACACTGTTGTTGTAGGTGCCCGCCCGGTGCGGATTGCCGGGATCCGCCCGCCACTTGCCGCCATCGAGTACATACTTGTATTCGTACCGCCCGCGTTTCAGCTTCAGCGTGGTGGCATAGCGTCCCTCGGCGTCGGGGCCGTCCATGCGGTGGGCGGTCGGCTGCCAGTCATTGAAACTGCCGGCCAGGTACACCGTGTCGGCCGCGGCGTTCGGACGATAAGTAAAACGCACGTCGTATTCGTCGCCCGACGCAGGCGTGGCCACCGGCCCGCTCAGCGACAGATCCTGGTCGGCGGGCACTGTCTCAAACGTGGCCACCATCATCTCTTCCCATGTCTGATCGCCCCAATGCACCGTCTCGTTCGGATTGGGGTTCATCAGGTTATCAGCCGAGTTGTCAAACGTGGCCGTGCCGTGCAGCACCGTTCCTTCGGGCATGAAGATGGGCTTGACCGGCACGTATGAGTTTTGCCAGTTGAAATCGTAACGGGGCACGTCGAGTACGGTTTCTTTGCGCCCGTCGGCATACAGCGCGTCGAGCCGGAACGATTTGCCGCGCAGGTGCATGTGTGGCAGCAGCGAATAGATGTAGGTGTCTTGGCCAAACCGGTGCTCGGCCTCGACGCGATGATCGCTCGCCCCGGGCGGAATGGCGAAGCGCACGTTGATCAGGGCCTTCGTTCGCAATTCACGCTCGACGGTCGCCGCATCGGCAAACACCAGCCCGCCCACGCTCTGATCGACTTGCTCGCTGCCGTTGGGCGTGTAGTGGGCCTGAATCACCAGCTTCGAGCCCTTGGGCACAAGCTTAGCCGAGCCGGGCGCGAACACCGAAGCGGGCATACCCGGCGAATATGCCGCCAAGGCGTTGAACAACGGCAGCTCGGGCCGGCGCGGGTCTTCGCCCGGCGGCACATAAAACACGATCAAATGATGAACCACCGAGCGGTTGCCCGGCCGCACTTCGGCCGCCTGAATCCAACGGTCTTCGTCAAAAGCCACGTCGATATCGAAGTGTTGATACGCCACCACGCCCTTGGCCGGCACGGTGTAAGGTTCGGGCATGGTGAACACCACGTCGGGCTGCGGAATTCGCCAGCCCTCGACAAACTGCGGCGGCGCAGGCAGATCGACGGCATCGCCCTCGGGCGCTCCGTTGTCGATCCACTCGAACACCAGCCGCTTCTCTTCGTCGCTCAGCCGGCTGTCGTTGCTGAAGTGGCCAAACTCGGGGTTGGCATGCCAGGGCGGCATGCGGCCTTCGTCGATTACTTCGCGGATCATCGCGGTCCAGCTCAGCGCGTCGTCGTACGAGGTCAGCGTGAAGGGGCCGATTTCGCCGCGGCGATGGCACCGCACGCAGTGGGCGTTGAAGATGCCGGCGATATGTTTGGTATAAGTGATGTCGCCGGTGGGTGGCTGGCGGATTTCGCGGCCGATCAGACAGCCGATCGGCTTGCCGACCGGTGTGGTCACCGACTCGCCCGCCAACACCTGGTCGATCGCCGTCGCCAGATCGCGATGCTCGGGGTTCGACCGGGCGTAGCCCACGCCGTACTGATCGTCGATCCGTCCCCAATAGCGCACGGTGCGCTCGGCGTCGAGCAAAAAGACTTCGGGCGTGCGCTGCGCGCCCAGCTCGTCGGCCACCTTGTTGCCGGCATCTTTCAAGATCGGAAACTCTATGCCGTGCGTGCGCGCGTAATGGGCGATTTCGGCGAGCGAGTCTTGCCGGTTGGCGTCGATGCCGACAAACGCCACCTCGCGCGGCTCGTATTGTTTGGCCAACTCGGCCAGCCGCGGGCCATATTGCAGGCTCAATGGGCACTCGGTGCCCAGGAAGGCGACGACGACCGCCTTTTTACCTTTATAATCGTCGAGCTGGCGCCAGGCGCCCAAATAGTCTTGCAGCTTGAAATTAGCGACCTGCCTGCCGACGGGCGTCGCGGGCTGATCGGCGGCCAAAAGCGTGGAACAAGCGACGAGCAGGGGAGCGAGCGTGTGCATCGTGATGCGCCTTGAAGTTGGTCGTGGTGGCCGCTTCTCATCATATCGCCCCGTCGGCGAATCTGGCAATCCGCTGCACCAGCGGGCAGGGCCTCTTTGCCAAGCCAGGTTTTGCTGGTAACCTAGAAGGTTCGCCGGCCAACGGTTCATGCCGCTCGGCCGGCGCAAGGACGGTGGCTATAGCTCAGTTGGTTAGAGCACCAGATTGTGGATCTGGGGGTCGTGGGTTCAAGTCCCATTAGCCACCCTAAAACTCTTCTCGCAGAAACCCGCGTTTTGTGCGGGTTTTTTTATGGTTTTGCTCGCCGGCGCTTGCCCGCCGTCGTGGTCAACAAGGGACACCACGCGCTGCAACACGCGGCCCACTTCGCTATCTCCCCTCGCCGGCGCCCCGCTTTGCCGGCTTGCTGGCCCGCCTCAACGCACGGTCGATCTTGTCGATCGTCGGCACGCTCGGCACGTGCTTGCCCGTCTCAATTCGGCACAAATGCTCGAAACTGATGCCGGCGCGTTTAGCCAGCTCGCGTTGGGTCAATCCGGCGGCCACGCGGTCTCGAATGATCTTGCGGGCCAGACTGGCGCGGGCGTATTCGACGGCCGGGTAATTGCCTTGGGCGTCGGGTTCGGGCAGCGGCGGCAAGTCGGCGGCCTTGGCCAGCGTCGCCAGCCGATCATACTCATCGCGCGGCAAAAGCACATAGGGCTTGCCATCAACCACGATGGTTTGCGTCGTCATGGTTCACCTTTCATAGAAGCGGTCGCGGTGGCCGATCTTTTCGACCTTTACCGTATCCGGCGCCGGGGGTTGATCGTCGTGGGCCGGTTCGCCCGGCACGACGTAAAACTGAACGCGATAATCGCCCGTCCGCAGCCGATAATGGCCGGCCAGGTCGCCCGACAGCGGCTTCGCGCCGCTCACGTTAGGCCAATGTTCCAACCGAACGATCAACCGCAGCACGCGGCCGTGAATCGGGTTGGTGAGCGCCTCTAATTGCTCGGCGGCTTCGGGCGCCAAAACCACGTTGGCCATGTTTCCATTGTACCACAATTGATGCTTACGTCAACTAGATTAACTTGGTTGATGTATGCTAACGGGCGACGCTGGCGGCGCCGGTCGACCGCCACGAGCCGAGCCCGCTCCAAGGCGGCGAGCATCGCTTGAGTGCCTGATAGTACACACCCCAAGCTGCGGCTGCGAAGGCGCAGAACAGCCGCACGCCGACACCTGCCGCAGGCCCCACGGCGATTAAATCGCGCCTCAAGGTTTTTTGCACCTTTGTGGGATCCGCAAGGTATGTTGCGATTTCATCGGGCGGCCATTCGTGTTCCAACAAGACACGTTTGGCTTGCGCTTCTTCCGTCATGCTCGTTGGCGGCCTCTCATGTGCGGCATTGTCGCCAAAGCGCGGAATTGCCTCCCGAACGGTTTCCACAACAAACCGCGCACGTGGAAGCATCGACAGCAGCCAATCAATGATGCCGGCGCCTTGCGGTAGTCCGTCGGCCAGCCGGCACGCCTCTTGCCATGCCTCCGGCAAGTCGCCGGTAATCGGCGATAGAACGCCACGATACTTGCCCGGCTCCCGGTATGAACATTCGACCTCCGACCTCTGATCTCCGACCTCCGGCCCCTGCTGCTACTCCACCGTCACGCTCTTGGCCAAGTTGCGAGGCTTGTCAACGTCGCAGCCGCGCAACACGGCAATGTGATAGGCCAGCAACTGCAACGGAATCACCGAGACGATCGGCTGCAAAAACTCCTCGGCCGTCGGCACCAAAATGACGTCGTCGGCCAGCTCGGCGGCCCGCGTGCCCGACTGGCAGGTGATGGCGATCACCGGCCCGCCGCGGGCTTTGATCTCTTCCATGTTCGAGATCACCTTGTCGTACACCGGTCCCTGTGGAATCAGAAACACGCTGGGCGTGTTTTCGTCGACCAGGGCGATCGGCCCATGTTTCATTTCAGCCGCCGGATAGCCCTCGGCGTGGATGTAGCTGATCTCCTTGAGCTTGAGCGCGCCTTCCAGCGCGGTGGGAAAGTTGAACTGCCGCCCCAAATATAAAAAGTTGTCGCACTGGTAATACTTGGCCGCGATCCGCCGCACTTCGGCGTCGGCCGCCAGGGCCTGCCGCACGAGGTCGGGCAGCCGCTGCAATTGCTCAATGATGTGCATGCCCTGCGCGTGGCTGAGGTGCCGCAGCCGCCCAAAGTAGAGCGCGAGCATCGCCAACGCGACGCACTGCGACGTAAACGCCTTGGTCGAGGCCACGCCGATTTCCGGCCCCGCGTGCAAGTAAATGCCGCCGTCCGATTCTTTGGCGATGCTGCTGCCCACCACATTGCAAATGGCCAGCGTGGGGTGCCCCTGCCGCTTCATCTCGCGCAGGGCCGCCAGCGTATCGGCGGTCTCGCCGCTCTGGGTGATGGCAAATACCAGCGTGTGGTTGTCGATGGGCGGATTGCGATAGCGCAGCTCGCTGCCATATTCCACCTCGACCGGCAGCCGTGCGAACTGCTCCAGCAGATATTCGCCCACCAGCGCCGCGTGCCAACTGGTGCCGCAGGCGGTGAGCAGCAGGCGGTTGACGCTGCGCAACTGCTGCGGCGAGAGGTTCAACCCGCCAAAATGCGCCGTGGCGTCGTCGAGGCTGAGGCGGCCTCGCATCGTGTTTTGCAACGTTTCGGGCTGCTCGAAAATTTCTTTGAGCATGAAGTGCTCGTAGCCGCCGCGATCGACGTCGCCCGGCGCCAGATCGAGCACCTGCACGTCGTGCTGCACTTCGCCCTGGTCGCGATGAATCACGCGCAAGGAATCGGCGGTGACGATGGCCAGCTCGTGATCGGCCAGATACACGATCTTGTCGGTGCGGCCCACCAAAGGCGAAGCGTCGCTGGCGATAAAATGTTCTCCCGCGCCGACGCCCACCACCAACGGACTGCCCAGCCGCGCGGCGAACAGCACTTCGGGAAAGTCGCGAAAGATAATGGCCAGCCCGTAGGTGCCGCGCAGCTTCGAGAGCGCCTTGGTGATGGCGGCCACCAGCGGCGCGTAACCTCGCTCGATAATTTGTGCGCGATCGATGCCCGGGTTTTTTTCGAGTTGGCGTTCCCAATGGCTGGCCACCAGGTGGGCGATCACCTCGCTGTCGGTGGCCGAGCGAAAGCGATATCCCTGGCTTTCGAGCCGTTCCTTGAGCGGCAGATAGTTTTCGATGACGCCGTTGTGAACGATGGCCAGCACGTCGTTGCCGCCGACGTGCGGGTGGGCGTTGTCGTCGGTGGCCGCGCCGTGCGTGGCCCAGCGCGTATGGCCCAGGCCGACGCTGCCCGGCACGGGGGCATCGCTCAATCGCGCCGAGAGCCTGTCCAATCGCCCCGCCGCTTTCGCCACCGCCAGGCGCCCATGCGGCGTGACGGTCACTACGCCTGAACTATCGTAGCCGCGGTATTCCAGCCGCCGCAGTCCGCGCAGCAAAAAATCGGCCGCCTCTTGCGGGCCGATGTAACCAACAATGCCACACATGCGTTGCTCCTTGCACGAGAACAGTGAAATAGCCGAGCGACCAGTGTCGTCTTTCGCACCGCGAAAGTAGCGCTACGTTCGCGGACCGAAAGACGACACTGGTGGCGGCGT